>CAIYXD010000258.1 GCA_903930085.1 uncultured Flavobacteriia bacterium | reverse complement strand
CATTGAATGCACCATACTTAATATATGTTCCAACACTTAATTCCTGAAATCCATTTTGGTATTGGTAGATAACATTTGGCATGATAGAAGTAGTATTCGAATATTTCGATTTCGTACCCAATTGTATTTCTGCACCCATGTGGCCCGTGAATCGCATTGGTAATTTAGAATCACCAATAATCATGGATTCGTTCGGTGTATTTAAATGGTGTGTTGCAAATCCAGCAAAAAAGCGTTTGTTGAAAATTACAATTCCTGCAGATGCATCGAAGAAACCTCTTGTTCCGCCTCTAGGAACATCTCCTGTTGCATAAATGAAACCTCTGCGCGGATCAATCATGTCTCCAAAAGTCAATTTGTCCCAATCCAACGATTTTTGATACCAAGAAGCACGTGCACCAAACATTAATTTCCATTTTCTATTCAAACTTGCGTGGTAAGAGTAAATCAAACCAAGCATCGAGGTTTTTATAGTTCCTTGTCCCTGCTGATCGTGCGTTGCTAAAACACCAAATCCACCAGTGATATTTTTGAAGTATTGATCGTAAGAAGCGCTGTAAGTTACGTAGTTTCCAGTTAATTGTGGCCATTCGTTTCGGTAATTCATCGCAAAACGTGGACAACCATTAGATCCTGCAAAAGCTGGATTCAAATATAGCGGATTGGCGTAAAACTGCGTAAACGTTGGGTCCTGAGCATTGGCACCTAGTTGAATAGTTAGAAATGCACAAGTAATAATTAGACGTTTAAATATTTTCATTTGTGTTGGTTAAAATAACATCGAAATCTGACCAAAGATAACGGAAAAATTAAATTAAGGTTACAAATATTGTAAATCAAACAAAATAATCAAAGATTTGTTACGTTTTTTATTCGTTAGAAAGTAATCCTAATCATATTTGTAGTATGAATTTTAAAATATTTAGCACAATTTCTAGAAGTTTTGTGTTGTTAATTTCCATTTATTGTTTGTCATTTTTTTCTGCTACCGGTCAGGAAATCATTAATTTGCAAATAGATTGGAAGGCACCAGTAACTTTAAATTATGAAGGAAAAACCACTATTGCTCCAGTAATATCTGATCAGGAGTTAGACAATGGCAAGCCGGTTTTCTTTTGGCAACAAAAATTGAAATCAACGAATTTTGAATTGAAATTAATCGATTACACTACTTCTATTGCGCCAAAAACTGATATTTCTTTTTTAAATGAGTTTTCTTTTCAGGTTACCGATTCTTTGCAACTTGAATCAAAAGTTACCAGCGCGGCAACTGAACATTTTGCAGTTTTATATTTGTTCCCTTATGTAAAAGTAGGTGGAGTTATTCATCGAATTACAAATTTAGAACTAGCTCTTCTACCTATTACTAGTGCTTCTACCTCTTTTGAAAAAGATTTTGTTGCAAATTCTGTCTTACAAGAAGGTTCAGGAAGTTGGTATAAAATTCAAGTGAAGAACGATGGAATTTATAAAATAGATAAATCTTTTCTGGAAAGTTGTGGTATTTCAACCAATGGCTTGAATCCACAGCATATTCACATTTATGGAAATGGTGATGGAAAGTTGCCGGAGGTAAATTCGATTCCTAGAACCGATGATCTTGCAAAAAATGCTCTTTTCGTTGTTGGAGAATCAGATGGGACATTCGATTCGGACGATTATATACTTTTTTATGGTTGGGGTCCAAATCGATGGGGAGTTAATGGAACAGTAGAATTTAATCAAACTAAAAATATTTATTCCGAATATTCCTGCTATTTTGTAAACATCAACGCTTCCGAACCTCCAATGCGGATTCAATCGGTTGGGAATTCCGATTACCCGGTGACAAATGTTGTGACGGATTATTCCTTTTTTGATGTGTACGAAAACGATTTTGTGAATCTTGTTAAGGCTGGACAAAGGTGGTATGGTGAATTGTTTGATACAGAACTAGAGAAAGTATTTAATTTCTCTGTTCCTAATATTGTGAGTTCTTTTCCGGCGACTTTCAAAACTGCTATCGCAACAAATAGTAAAACATCGAGCGGTACGAATCAAAAATATTCTGTCAATAATAATGTTCTTTTCTCCGCTAATTTACCTGCCGTTTCCATGGACTTTGTACAATCTGCAAATACAATGGAATTATTGAATCCGACTTCTTCTTTGCCATTTAAAATTTCCATTATTCGCAATTCGCCAAGTACACTGGTTTATTTGGATAGAATCCTTTTAAATGCAAGACGTTCCCTTCAATTTTATGGACAACAAATGAATTTCCGCGACCTCGTTTCTGTTGGTCCGGGGAAAGTCAGTCAATTTGAAGTGACAGGTTTTCCAACGAATGGTTTTATTTGGGATATAACTAATCGACAAGTTCCAATGCGGATATTAGGAGATTTAGTTGGATCAACGTATACAATTATCCAAGAAACAGAGAGTCTTAAGGAATTTGTTGCCTCTAATGGTTCCGTTTTTTTAACACCAGAAATAGTTGGTTCGGTTGCATTTCAAAATCTGCATGCTTTGCCCCAAGCGGATTATTTAATTGTAACACATAAAAATTTCACCGCCCAAGCAAACCGATTGGCGAATTTGCACCGCGATGAAGGGTTGACAGTTCACGTGGTTAATACAGAGCAAATTTTCAATGAATTTAGTTCTGGAATGCTCGATCCAACTGCAATTCGGATGTTTGCGAAAATGTTTTATGACCGTGGAACACTAAATCCATCAGAACGTCCAAAATACCTTTGTCTATTTGGCGATGGAACATTTGATCCAAAAAATCGTGTTCCAAATAACAATAATTTTGTTCCTACTTTTCAGGTTATAGGAGGTGAAAACCATATTGCTTCCTTAGTAACCGATGATTATTATGGTATGTTGGATGATCTGGAAGGAATTTCACCAACAGATATGTTGGATATTGGAATCGGTAGATTGTTGATTTCGGATAACCAGCAAGCAAAGGAGCAAGTGGATAAAATTGAACATTATATGAAGAATGGTTCGTCTATTTATTCCTCAGCAACAACAAATTGCACTTTGGATGCAGCGGGAAACAGTTCTACTTTAGGCGATTGGAGACTAAATTATCTGCAGATTGCAGACGATGAAGAGGATGGTTATTTCATTAAGTACGATACAGAACCGCAATATCTTCAGGTAAAACAAAACCATCCGGAAATGAATTGCGATAAATTATATACAGATGCATTCACCCAAGTTTCCACTGCTGGTGGACAGCGCTATCCGGATGTTTTTGACGCGATTACCGATCGTGTAGAGCGCGGAGTATTACTGTTGAATTACGTTGGACATGGAGGAGAAGTTGGATTGGCCGAAGAGCGAATCGTTACCGTGCCGCAAATTCAGAGTTGGAAAAATATCGATAAACTGAACGTTTTTGTTTCTGCTACATGTGAATTCACAAAATTTGATGATCCTTCGAGAGTTTCCGCAGGAGAATGGGCTTCGTTGAATCCGTATGGTGGTTCTATTGCGTTGATGACAACAACACGTTCTGTTTATTTTGGTGTGAATACGATTACAGGGAAGCGATTTTTTGAGAATGTTTTTGTTCGCGATGCTAATAATGTCCCAAAAACCTTTGGAGAAATTATGCGCCTGACGAAAAATGCATCTGGTTCTTCCGAAAATAAGCGCAGTTTTACTTTGATTGGGGATCCAGCATTGAAAATTGCTTTGCCCGCATTAAAAATCGCAACGGATAGTATCAATGGTTTGAGTCCAACTGTGCAAATTGATACCATTAAAGCACTCAGCAAAGTTACCATCAAAGGGCATGTTGAGAATTATGATGGTTCTGTCATGACAGGATTTAATGGTGTTTTATCTCCTTCGATTTTCGATAAAATTAAAATTCAAAATACGCTTGGTCAAGATCCACTTTCGCCAATAATACCTTTTGAGATTCAGAGAAATATTGTTTACAAGGGAAAGGTATCGGTTGTTAATGGCTATTTCCAGTTCACATTTATTGTCCCAAAAGATATTAATTATGCTTTCGGTCCAGGAAAAATTAGTTATTATGGCGAGAACGCACTTTCCGACGCAGGAGGCGAAGACAAACGCTGTTTAATAGGAGGAATTGATCCAACTGGAATTAGCGATGAGGTAGGACCTGAAATTGATCTTTTTTTGAATGAAGAATCTTTTGTTTCCGGAGGAATAACGAATGAGACACCTATTTTAATTGCCAAATTATTTGATGAAAATGGTATCAATACAGTTGGAAATGGCATTGGACACGATTTAATGGCGATTATAGATGAAAATTCTGCTAATCCGATTGTCTTAAATGAATATTATGCTGCAGATTTGGATTCCTATCAATCGGGGAAGGTAAATTATAAATTTCCCCCATTGGAAAAAGGTCCGCATACTTTATCCTTGAAAGTTTGGGATGTGAATAATAATTCATCTACCGGCACGCTCGATTTTATTGTGCAGGAAAAAGAAAATATAGCGCTAGATCACGTTTTGAATTACCCAAATCCATTCACCACCCAAACCAAGTTTTATTTTGAGCATAACCAAGTTTGTTCAGAGCTAGAAACACAAATTCAAATTTTTACCGTTTCAGGAAGATTAATTAAAACAATCAATAAAACAGTGCATACTGAAGGATTCCGTTCAGAAGGTATTTCCTGGGATGGAAAAGATGATTTTGGTGACCAATTGGCAAAAGGTGTTTATATTTATTGCTTGAATATCAAAACTCCAGATGGAGGGAAAGCAGAAAAAATTGAAAAACTAGTTTTATTGAAATAACAAAAGGATATACGTAATTCATTTATGTATATTTGTACGTTGAAAACAGAAGAAAAAAGTATGAAAAGAATTATTGTCAGTTTATTTTTGTCCTCCATTCCATTGTTAACACTTGCTCAACCTACTGGCAGCGGTGTAACGGATAATGATCTGCAGTTGAATACAATAACTACAGCATTGCCGTTTATGTCCATCACTCCAGATTCTCGTGCAGGCGCTATGGGAGATGCTGGAACTGCCCTGAGTGCTAATTCTAATTCTATTTATTGGAATACTTCTATTTTAAATTTCGCGAAGGAAAAATCGGAAATTAGTGTTTCTTATACGCCTTGGTTGCGACAATTGACGAATGATATTCATTTATCTTATTTAGCAGGTTATTATAAAATTAACGAGCGAAATGCGGTTGCTGGGTCTTTACGTTATTTTAGTTTAGGTGAAATTACCTTTACCGACAATGCAGGAAATGTTATTCGCGATGACAAACCATCCGAATTTGAGATTACAGGTGGCTATGCTTTTCGATTAAGTCAAAAATTAAGTATTGGTGTAAATGGTAAATTTGCTTATT
>CAIYXD010000257.1 GCA_903930085.1 uncultured Flavobacteriia bacterium | reverse complement strand
TTTAAAATCGGCAGCAAATTTTGTTTCAAAATAATGCAATGAGCAGTAAATTAATGGTCGCATGCCTGTTGCACTTTCCACTTCTTCCAACCAGATTTTCATTTTAGCAATTAGATCAGCGTCGGAGAATCCTTCGCTTTCAACATCCAAAACGGGTGGAAGGTCAAATTCTTCAGGTTTCCAATGCGTCAAAAAATGCTGTGCTTGTGGACGCGGTTTTGATTTTGAATTAAAAAAATGATATGCACCATGTGGAATGCCTATTTCACGAAGTACTTTTCGATTATTTCCCCATTCTGTATCCAAATAGTTGTCTCCTTCTGTTGCTTTGCAGTAAACAAAATGAATTATTGTATCGAATCGTTCTGTTACAAAAAGTTTATGCCAGTCAATTCTTCCTTGGTGGTGCGAAATGTCAATTCCAAAGGAAGAAAATCCTTCGGGAATGGATGCAATTGTTTCGGTGCGTAAAGCAGATTTTGATTTTTTCGTGAAATAATAGTAGCCGATTCCAATACCTCCAAGAACCAACGCAATGAAAAATAGCGAAGCTGCAGAAAAATTGCTTTTTTTCTTTTTATTCGTTTTCCGGGGACGGAGATTCTGAATTTGCGATTTTTTTCTTTGTGTAGCCATTGTCTAAAATAAAAAAAGGCCTTCTCGTTGGAGAAAGCCTAGTTCGAAAACTTCGAATATCTTAGTTTGTAAATCTTCTCTTTTCTTTGATACGAGCAGCTTTACCAGTTAATCCTCTGAAGTAGAAGATACGAGCACGACGTACACGACCTTTTTTGTTTATAACAATACTGTCTAAAAATGGTGAAGCAATAGGGAAGATACGCTCAACTCCTATGTTACCTGACATTTTACGAACTGTAAAAGTTTCTGTAGCACCAGAACCACGACGTTGCAATACAACTCCTTGGTATAACTGAATACGCTCTTTAGCTCCTTCTTTAATTTTGTATGAAACAGTAACTGTATCTCCGGCTGAAAAAGATGGAAACTCTTTCATCTCTACTAATTCGCTCTGAATTTCTCTAATAATATCCATGACTCTTTTTTTCTGTGTTCTTCCGCCTAAAACGGGGTGCAATATTACGAATTATTTCTAAAATAAATCTATTTTCATTTATTTATTTCATATTTTTTTTTGAAACGTATAAAATGTGTGAGATAAAAGTAAAAATAGTGCTTAATTCGAGCGTTTATTTCCTAAAATTAATAGTTTTACTCCTTTAAACAATGGAATGGAGCCAAAAAGAATAGCCAAAATGATTATTGGTAGAAGAGAAGTTGCTAATTTACCAGAATTTGGATTGGAACATGTTGCCGTGAAGGTCGATTCAGGCGCTTACACATCCAGTATACATGTTTCACATTGCAAAGAAATTCAAACTGAAAATGGTACTGTATTAGAGGTTGTTTTTTTAGATAACGCTCATGCTTCATACATAGATGAAAAACATTATTTCGAAAAATTTCGCGTAAAAAAAGTAAAAAGTTCCACCGGACAAGAACAAATGCGCTACTTTATAAAATGCAAAATTGAATTGCTTGGAAGGAAAATAGTGACAGAATTCTCTTTAACAGAGCGAAAAGGCATGCGTTTTCCTATTCTCTTAGGGCGTAAATTATTGAACAAAAGATTTATTATTGATACCTCCCTCGTGAATGTGTCACAAAAAATAGAAAAAATATGAAAATAGGAATTTTATCGCGCAATGCGAATTTGTATTCTACCAGAAGATTGGTCGAAGCTGCAATCCAAAGAGGGCATGAAGCGCATGTGGTGGATCACTTAAAATGTAACATAGAAATTGAGCAAAAAGGGCCTTCTTTATATTATGGAGATGATTATTTAACCGGTTTCGATGCAATTATTCCGAGAATCGGAGCATCTGTAACATTTTACGGAACCGCGGTTGTGCGCCAATTTGAAATGATGAACGTTTTTACGGCTGTCAATTCACGTGGAATTGTGCATTCACGCGATAAGTTGCGTTGCTTGCAGGTTTTATCCAAAGAAGGAATCGGCTTACCGAAAACGGTATTCACTAACTATTCTAGAAACGTTGAACATGTTGTAGAATCTGCCGGTGGCGCGCCAGTTGTCTTAAAATTATTGGAGGGAACACAAGGGTTAGGCGTTGTTTTGGCGGAAAATCAAAATGCTGCGCAATCGGTTTTAGAAGCGTTCAATGGTTTGAAAGCGCGTGTGATTGTTCAGGAATTTGTCAAAGAAGCAAAGGGTGCAGATATTCGTGCGTTTGTTGTCGATGGGGAAGTAGTAGGAGCAATGAAACGTCAAGGGAAACCGGGCGAATTTCGTTCGAATTTACACCGTGGTGGGACTTCCCATATTATTGAATTGACTACGGAAGAAAAATATACGGCTATTTTAGCTGCAAAGGCGGTTGGACTTGGTATTGCCGGTGTCGATATGCTGCAGTCGGAAAGAGGCCCGCTGGTTTTGGAAGTGAATTCATCGCCAGGATTGGAAGGAATTGAAAAGACGACGCATGAAGATATTGCGGGAAAAATAATTGAATACATCGAGAAAAACGTAAAACGTTAACCATGAGTCAGAAATACAAGAAGTTTATAATTCTTGGAACGGAAATTCTACCTGGCAAAGGGGCGCAATTAAATTTAGATGTTGCAAAATTGCATACAACAACGCCTGTGTTGGTTCCGGTGATTGTGCAAAGAGCAAAAATCGACGGACCAACGGTTCTTTTAATGGCTGGATTGCACGGAGATGAAATCAATGGGGTAGAAATCATTCGTAAAATCATCCGCAAGAAGTTTAATAAACCATTGGTAGGAACGATTATCTGCTTGCCTGTCTTCAATATTTTTGGATTTTTGAACGTTAAACGCGAATTACCAGACGGCAGAGATTTGAACCGAAGCTTTCCAGGAAGCAGTTCTGGTTCTTTGGCAGCGCAGTTTGCATTCCATTTCATGAAAGAAATCTGTCCACACGTAGATTATGTGATTGATTTTCATACTGGTGCGGCTTTACGAAATAATTTCCCACAGATTCGATGTGTTATGGAAGATTCTGAAAGTGTGGAACTAGCAAAAATATTCAATCCACCATTCATTTTAAATTCTCCACACATTGCCAAAACGGTGCGCGAAGCAATGAGCAAAAAAGGTATCAAGATGCTTTTATTTGAAGGTGGAAAGGCAAATAATATTGAAGAACTTGTGGTGGAAGAAGGGTTAAATGGTGTAAAGCGTTTGCTGAATCATTTGGGAATGCGCACGTTCAAAATAGATATTTCAAAGGATCGTTCACCCGTTTTTTTAGCGGAAAGTAAATGGATGCGCTCACCAAATTCTGGCATGTTCCAAGCAATAGTGCGCAATGGTGAAAAAGTTGAGAAAGGCGATGTAATCGGAATGGTGACAGATCCTTACGGAAATTTTGAACGAAAAGTTAAAGCGAGTTCTAGCGGATATATTATCTGTTTGAACGAATCACCAGTTGTATATAAAGGCGATGCAATATTTCATATTGGAAAGGCATTCGACCAAGAAAAGGATTTAAGTGCTGAAAATGCACTACTTGTTTGATTCTCTTTCCTACATTTGTTCTAAATAAACACGTATGTCTGTTCATAAAAATGTAAAAAAAGTTACCACGCATACCTTGCAGGAAATGAAAAATGTCGGCGTGAAAATTTCAATGCTTACCGGCTATGATTTTTCTATGGCAAAAATTATTGACGAAGCGGGCGTGGATGTAATCTTGGTTGGCGATTCGGCTTCTAACGTCATGGCCGGCCACGAAACTACGTTACCAATTACTTTGGATCAGATGATTTACCACGCTTCGTCTGTCGTTCGTGCAGTTTCTCGTGCTTTGGTTGTCGTAGATATGCCTTTTGGTTCCTACCAGGGAAATTCCAAAGAAGCATTGTCTAGTGCGATAAAAATCATGAAAGAATCTGGCGGACATGCGGTGAAAATGGAAGGCGGAAGGGAAATTAGCGAATCCATCAGTAGAATTTTGACTGCTGGAATACCGGTAATGGGACATTTGGGACTAACACCACAATCCATTTATAAATTTGGAACGTATGTCGTTCGCGCCAAAGAAGAAGAAGAAGCCCAACGTTTGATTGAAGACGCAA
The DNA here is from genome assembly GCA_903930085.1 of uncultured Flavobacteriia bacterium. Classification (GTDB taxonomy): domain Bacteria; phylum Bacteroidota; class Bacteroidia; order Flavobacteriales_D; family Crocinitomicaceae; genus M0103. Next base: position 4,475 of record CAIYXD010000257.1, on the reverse strand, counting down.
AAACGTTGGAAGCTGCTGGGTGTTTTGCCATTGTTGTAGAGAAAATTCCGGCAGAATTAGCAGCACTTGTTGCTAAAACAGTTGCAATCCCAGTAATCGGAATTGGTGCTGGAAACGGCGTGGATGGACAAGTTTTAGTAGTGCACGATATGCTTGGTATCAACAACGAATTCAGTCCGCGATTTTTGCGCAAGTACAACAATTTGTACGAACAAATGATGCAATCTTTTCAAGAATATATCCGCGATGTGAGATCCGGAGATTTCCCCAATGAAAAAGAACAATACTAAAAAGATTTAGTATTAATGAATTAGATATTATGTTGGATGAATCACGAATAATGAATCACGATTTACAAATTTTATTTGAGGATAATCATGTGATTGTTATTAATAAGTGCGCCTCAGATATTGTTCAAGGGGATAAAACTGGGGATGAAACCATGCCGGACAAAATAAAAGCGTATCTAAAAGAAAAATACCAAAAACCTGGAAATGTTTTTTGCGGTGTGGTGCACCGTTTGGATCGTCCAACGAGTGGAGCGGTTGTTTTTGCCAGAACAAGTAAAGGATTAGAGCGCTTAAATGCGCAATTTCGGGAAAAAGAAACCAATAAAGTCTATTGGGCAATTGTAGAGTCAAAACCAGAGCGTACCGAAGGAAGATTAGAACATTTTTTAAAGAAAAACGAAAAGCAAAATAAATCCTACGCCTCTTTGAAGGAAACCCCAGATTCCAAAAGAGCGGTATTAAATTATTCCTTAATTGCTTCGTCGGATAAATACTATTTACTGGAAATTCACCTGGAAACCGGAAGACACCACCAAATTCGCGTGCAACTAGCTACCATGGGTTGCTTGATCAAAGGAGATGTGAAATATGGTGCCCGCCGATCGAATACGGACGGCTCCATTTGTTTACATGCGCGTTTTCTAGCGTTTTCGCACCCTACAACAAAAGACAATATTCAAATTATTGCGCCCGTTCCAAATGACCCGTTATGGGCGTATTTTGAGAAAACTATCGGCGGTTTAAAGTGATTTTTTTCAGCAATGTAACATTTGATACAATTTAATCAGCTTCACCATTCTACCTTTGTTGGGTAAAACAAAACGAAATGACACATTTTCTAAAAAAATACCGATTGACATTCCTTGGGGTATTAATTGGAGCGATTGCCGGATACGCATACTACTATTTTGTAGGGTGTAATTCTGGAACGTGCGCCATAACATCTAGTCCAATCAATAGCACAATTTATGGTATTTTAATGGGAGGTCTGTTGTTTAATATGATTCAAACAGAATTTAGTAAAAAGACAAAAGATGGAAAATAAAGAGTTTACTGTAATTGATGTTCGCACACATAGCGAATATTCGGGCGGACACGTCGCAGGTTCAATCAACATTCCCTTACAGGAATTAGTGGATAGAACCGAGGAAATCAAAGCAATGAAACAGCCAATTATATTTTGCTGCGCAAGTGGAAATAGAAGTGGACAAGCAACGGCTTATTTTAAAGCGAAAGGATTGAACTGTGAAAATGGCGGTTCTTGGATGGATGTTAATTTTAAACTTACAAAATAATGGGATTTTTAAGCAATTTATTCGGCGGTGGACAAAAAGTTGACCTGAAGAATTTAGTGAAACAAGGTGCACTCATCTTAGATGTTCGAACGCCAGCCGAATTTCAAGGTGGACACATCAAAGGTTCAATCAATATGCCATTGCAAACATTGAATCAAGGACTAAAAAAACTAAAGAAGGATCAAGCAATTATAACGTGTTGCGCTTCGGGAATGAGAAGCTCTTCCGCAAAAAGCATCCTGAAATCAAATGGATTTGAGGCACACAACGGCGGTGGTTGGACATCCTTGCAAGCCAAATTGCATTAAAAAAAAAGCAATGACATTGAGGCGATTCCATTGGGAGTCGCCTTTTTTTGCTAATTTTTGCGCGCTATTCCAGCGTATTTACTGTGTTTTGAATTTGCGCGGCTATTTCCACTAATTTAGATTGCACATTTTGTATTTCTTTTTGTTCTGCCGCAACGGCACTTTCAACACGCAGCACGATTTCCCAATCTAGCGAGCAGGAATAAATTTTTTGTTTGCCTCTGGTTTCTCTTTTAAATTGATTTACAGCTTTTACAATAGCGATTTTAATATTTTCCAATTTATCAATTTCTACCTCCATGGATTGTAGAGATATGGCAAGGGTTTGTGTTTTTATAGCTTGCGAAGTTCGGTACTTACTCGTAGCATTTTTTATTTCCTCTTGGTATTTTTTAAAATCTGCATAGGCTGTTTCTTGCGATTTGGCAAAAGAAGCCATCGTTTGATCGTATTTCAGCACATAGTTTTTTACGTCGCACATCTGGATACTCGGAACAACCGATTTTGTAGCATAAACATTGAAAGTCGTTGCTTTTTTTAGCGTTTCTTCGCCCATTTTTTCAAGCGATTTCACATAAATTTTCATTTTTTTTCGCGTTTGTTTCAAATTATCCCATTCTGGTGTATTCGACGCGATGGACTTCTTGCCCTTACTATATTCTGAAAAGTTGGCAAATTCCTTGTTTATTTCGGTTTTTACTTTGTTGATTTCAGCAACGGAAGAATTAACATCCTCCAAAAGTTTTTGCGCTGTTTGGAATGGTTCCACTTCGGTTTTGCAGTCTAAAGTAAGGTATTCCTTCTGCATGTCGGCAACTTGCTTGGTAATGGAAGTGCAATTGGCCTCAACGTTCGCTAGGCTCGATTTAAAAGTGGCATTGGTTTCTGCTGTGTTATATTGGAGAATACAGCTAGAATTAAGTCCGAGAACACTAATTATAATGGTAAGAAAAAATAATTTACGGTAGTTTTTCATTTTAGCGGGTGTTAGTGATCATTATAGCTCTTGTAAAGGTATTAATATTTACTTTGCGTTTTGGTTTGATTTTTTCTTGGCGGCATAGTTTATTTCAATTTGCACTATGCGCTTGGGTTAAGAGTATACTGCCCAAATTGTGTACCTTTGTGGTTATTGTTTGTTTTTAAGGACAAATCACTTTTTAATTACGCGATCTCAATTTAGTTCTAATGGCAATCGATAAATTAAGAGCAAATATTTCCGTGAGCGATGAAGAGTTCGACAGTATTTTTCCGGAGGAAGTGCGTGAATTTTCTAATCGACATTATACCTCTGTTTATATTTCCCAACGCGCAGCTGCGTTTCTTGCCGTGAAGGAAAATGTGCAGATTCTTGATATAGGATCTGGAACCGGGAAATTTTGTCTGGTCGGCGCTGCCTGCACGAATGCTCATTTTACTGGCGTAGAATACCGAAAATACCAAAATCAAATTGCACAAATGTGCGCGGATCGTTTTGCCTTAGCAAATGTTAGTTTTGTTTATTCCAATATTTTGGATGTTGATTTTGAGCAGTTTGATGCATTTTATATTTTCAATCCTTTTCTGGAAAACATTGATCGCTCTGCACAAATGGATCAATTAATCGATTCTAAAAATAGTGATTATGAGGTTTTCAGACAATACGTTCACGACCAATTGGAAAAGAAGAATGTTGGAACGAGAATCGTTAGCTATTACACTGCCTCTGGACAAATTCCGGATTCCTATGAATTGAAAAAAAGTAGCTTTGGCAGCACCTTGCATTTTTGGGAAAAGGCGAAGTGATTACATGAAGCTCAATCTTAATGTTAAAAATATTGTATTTCTGTTTTTTTAACAAATTATATCATTCATTTTAATTTATTTAAACTAACTTAGTTTAATGATTTTCAATTAATTACATAGGTAGTTTCTAAATTAACAAAATCACTGTGTAAAATTAAGATTACGTCAATTCAAATTGAATCCATTATGGAATACGATTCTATTAACTACTTTCCAACACAAGAACTGGCAGAATTTATGCTTTTGCATACTATTACGTCACTATTGTTTCTAATTGACATAGGAAAGGAAGAATTATTGGCAATGGAAGGCATTACTACCGAACTCGTCCTTGAGATTTATTACATAAGAGAACAGGTGCAAAATAAAAAGTAAAATGTTTTTTTAACTCAAAAAACGCAATGCATTTCTGGATTTCTTTTTTCAATTTGGTAATTGAGGGAAAAGAAATAGCATGAATTTATTAGAATTATTGCTGATTTCATGACCTTTTTAATTATCATGAAATGGGTTGGGGCAAATTAGTTGGTATTGATTGGTGCAAACAATAAGAATAACAATAATTTGAAATATTTGTAACTTATTTTCATCTCTGCGAGAAAAACAAAATGAATTAAAAAAAACCAAACCGTTAATTTAAACGATTTGGCTTTTCTGTGATCCCGCTGGGACCGTAAGTGATCCGGCTGGGATACCTAAATCCTAACCGAAATGCCTGCTTTTATGAGGTTTTTTACATAGCCTTGCTAATTCTGTTGACAGTAATGTTGACAAAAAATTTAGCTCGTTTTGCGGCT
>CAIYXD010000256.1 GCA_903930085.1 uncultured Flavobacteriia bacterium | reverse complement strand
CGAATATAAACATGAAAAACATGAAAAAGTTAATTATTTTAAGTTTAGCAGCCATTGCTCTAATGGCAAATTTATCCTCTTGTAAAAAAGGAGAGAATGACCCGTTTTTATCGTTAAAATCTAGAAAAGCTAGGGTTGTTGGTGAGTGGACGGTTACCATGGAAGAAGGGAAAAGCCAGGATATTTCAAAGATTTCTTTCGGTGGTGTTACTGTTACAACTACAACAAATGAAACGAGCACGTACAATGGTGCGCTCTACTCTTCAACAAGTGTAACAACAAGTAGCGCAGGTGGAAACCCGCAAAACAGCACCTATACAGATGTATACACACAAAGCTATACGTTTGAAAAGGATGGAACTTTTAGTTTGGAAACTGTTTATACTGGACAGAATTACACTGAAAAAATAGAAGGTACTTGGGCATTTGTTGGAAAAAGTAAAACGGCTGAATTGAAGAACAAAGAAGCGATTGCACTTTCCATTACCAAATATTCGGACATCGACAATGGTGTAACTACCACGTATAGCTCAACTGGATTCGATGATTCCATTATTATAGCGATTGATCGCTTGAAAAATAAGGAAATGGTATTTATTCAAGAATCTACCTATTCAGAACCAAATGGGGATACTGGTTCTTCTTCTTTGACTACAACATTAACAGCGAAGTAAATAAGGAATAAATAAGGATTTTAGAAGGAAAGGAGGATATTGTCCTCCTTTTTTTATGCCTAAATTTTTACAATAGAAATAAGAAATAAAAAACAGAATTTATGCGATCTTTCCCTTTATTTTATTCATTGCACAACCGTCACAACTCTCTCCCTTATGCAGAAAGCTTTTGAAAATTCGCTTAATAATATATGCAAAGGCGAGTGATACAGTTAAAAATACGAGTATAATTTGCATGCTTCTTAAATTAATAAAAGGTAAGTAATCCAAGCGCCAAAATAGGCTAAAACGCCCATAAATAGTAGTTGAATAAGCGGCCATTTCCAACTACTAGTCTCTCTTCTCACTACAGCTAGGGTTGCCATACATTGCATTGCGAAAACATAAAAGACCATGAGGGAAGTTCCAGAGGCAATAGTATAAACTTTTGTGCCATCTTTTTTCGTTTCTGCGCGCATACGATCAATTAAGCGTTTATTTCCGCCACCATCTTCCTGAACGGCGTAAATGGTTGCAAGTGAACCAACAAATACTTCTCTAGCAGCGAAAGAGGTAATCAAAGAAATCCCAATTTTCCAATCGTAACCCAATGGTTGAATAACCGGTTCAATTATTTTTCCAAGAATTCCAATAAACGAATTTTCTAACTTTGCGGAAGAAATTATGCGTGCAGTAGCATCTTCATTTAAGTGTTGTCGTTTGGCACTTATTTCAGCTTTTATTGCCGCTTTCTCCATTTTATTTGAAGGCCCAAAGGTTGCCATTGCCCATAAAACAATAGAGATTGCTAAAATTATTTTTCCAGCATCTCCGACAAAGAGTTTTACTTTTTCTAAAACAGTAATCCCAACATTTCCCCATCGAGGAGATTTGTAAGACGGTAATTCCAACAATAAAAAACCTTTTTCTTTTGTTTTAATTAGGAATTTCAAAAATGCAGCGATTGTCAAGGCAGAAACCAAACCAAGAGCATATAACCCAAACAATACCAACCCTTGTAAGTTAAATACACCAAGAATTCGTTCATTTGGAATAACCAATGCGATCAGTAACGTATATACCGGAATGCGTGCACTGCAACTCATCAAAGGAGCAACTAGAACGGTAATCATTCTCTCTTTCCAGTCTGAAATGGTTCTGGCAGCCATTATTCCCGGAATCGCACACGCCACGCTAGAAATAAGTGGAACAACGCTTTTACCATTTAACCCCAATGGCCGCATAATTCGATCCATAATAAAAACAACGCGCGCCAAATAGCCAGTTTCTTCCAAAAGTGCAATAAAGAAAAAGAGTAGGGCGATTTGCGGCACAAAAATAACTACGCCACCAATTCCAGGAACAATCCCTTGGCTGATTAAATCGGAGAATAAACCAGCAGGTAGGATTTCAGAAAGCCACCCACTAAAATTAGAGAATGTGGTATCAATAAAATCCATTGGAATGGCAGCAAACGCATAAATGAATTGAAAGATAAGAAGTAAAATTCCAGCAAAAATGAGGTATCCAAAAATTGGATGCACTAGAATTCTATCTATTTTGCTTGTCCTGGATTCTTCTTGAATTGCTGATTTTTGTTCGATTCGTTTTATTACGTTACCAATTAAAGTAAAGCGATCGTTTGCTTCCTTTTCTTGGCACAATAAATCGTCTACACTGCAGATTTTTGAATCCGGAAGAAAGGAGACAGGTTTGATTCCATTTGGAGCTTCTTGAATGGCGCGCAGTAATCTCTCTTTTCCAATTCCAATCCTTGCCGTCGTTTCAACTACTTGCGTGCCTGGAAAAACCTCCTGTAGTGCTTCCGTTGAAATTATTTTCCCTTGTTTGTGCGCAATATCCGACATATTCAAAACCAAAATAATTGGTATTTTCAAATCGTATAATTGCGTAAAAAGGAATAAGTTTCTTTCCAGATTGGATGCGTCTACAACTACAATTGCACAATCTGGGAAATCTACGTGGTTTGAATCCGATAAAACGTCATATACAACGCGCTCGTCTTTTGCTCTTGGATAAATACTATATGTTCCTGGGAAATCGATAATCGAGTGAGAATCTCCACCAACAATTATTTCTCCGTACTTCTTTTCTACCGTTACACCAGGAAAATTCCCTACCTGCTGCCGAAGTCCGGTCAACAGATTAAACACGGAACTTTTTCCGGTATTGGGGTTTCCTAAAAGTGCAATTTTCATGTATTCTAAATAATTCGTTTGCCAGTTTTAAAACAATATAGCAATTTATGTTTGAAATCGAGCAGCAAACTTAGTTTGAAACCAACACAAACGCAGGTAAAAGTTTTCTTTATATTTCCTCTACTTCAATCAGTTTTGCTTCATCTAAGCGCAAAGATAAAACATAGCCTTGCACGTCAATCGCAAT
>CAIYXD010000255.1 GCA_903930085.1 uncultured Flavobacteriia bacterium | reverse complement strand
ACACCAAGAGTTAAAACGTGGATTAAGTGCTTCTAGAATTAGCTCAGAATATGGGATGACAGAACTTCTTTCTCAAGCCTACAGCAACAAAGACGGACTTTTTTCCTTGCCGCCATGGATGAAAATTCTTTGTCGCGACACCAATGATCCTTTCAGTTATGTGGAAAGTGGAAAAACAGGAGGAATTAATGTGATTGATCTAGCAAACTTATATAGCTGTAGTTTTATTGCAACGCAGGACCTAGGAAAAATGGAGGGTGAATATTTTCATCTCATGGGTAGATTTGATAATTCGGATATACGAGGTTGTAATCTTATGGTCGAATAATTGAGAAAAATTTCTACCTTTAATCTAATAATCATGCATATGTCGACATCAACAATTCTAATTTTATTATTAATTGGTTTAAGTGCTGGAATTCTGAGCGGATTTGTAGGGATTGGTGGTGGCGTAATTATCGTGCCGGCACTTGTTTTTGCATTTGGTTTAACGCAGCATCAAGCGCAAGGAACAAGTTTATTTGTACTTGCAATGCCCGTCGTACTTCTAGGATTAATGAATTATTGGAAAACAAATAATGTAAATTGGCAGTTTGGACTAATCATAGCAATTTCTTTTGCCGTTGGTGGATATTTAGGTTCAAAATTCTCTTTAAAACTATCGCCATCAGTACTAAAAGTTGCATTCGGTATTCTAATGGCATTTATTTCTGTCCGCCTAATTATTTCAGGATTTAATTCTTTTCAAAATGAAAATTGAACTACAGCAATTGATCCGGAATAAATCTCAGGAAATCTTTGAGAAAGTCAAAGAATATAGAGAGTATATCCATGAAAATCCGGAGTTATCCTATGTGGAATTCAATACAATGGAATATGTTTCCTCCATTCTAAAAAATCTTGGAATTCAACATCAAAAAGGAATTGGGAAAACGGGCGTCGTTGCATTGATTAAAAATGAGCAACATTCAGAAAACACTTCCTGTATTGCGCTGCGAGCAGATTTGGATGCTCTGCCAATTTTGGAAGAAAATACCGTTACTTATTCCTCAAAAACACCAGGTATAATGCATGCTTGTGGGCACGATGTGCATACCGCTATTTTACTTGGAACAGCAGAAGTATTACATACGTTTAGAGAATATTTGCCACAACCCGTAAAATTAATTTTCCAGCCGGGTGAAGAGAAAAATCCTGGCGGAGCAACATTAATGATTGCGGATGGTGTTTTAGAAAATCCAACTGTTACAGAAATGGTTGCCTTGCACGTTTTTCCGGATATGGAAGTTGGTAAAGTTGGCTTCAAAGAAGGGATTTACATGGCTTCATGTGATGAAATCCACTTAACTATTCATGGAAAAGGAGGACATGGCGCAACACCGCATCAATGTATCGATCCAATTATGATTGGTGCAAATTTACTCGTTCAACTGCAGCAGATTGTAAGTAGAAAATGTGACCCGAAAATCCCTTGCGTTTTATCTTTCGGTCATTTCGAAGCGATTGGCGCAACCAACATTATTCCTTCAAAGGCAATCTTGAAAGGCACGTTTCGGACAATGAATGAAACGTGGCGAAAGGAAGGGTTGGAATTGATAGAAAAACAAATAAAATTAATAGTAGAAAGCCAAGGAGGTTCAGCGGAGCTAGAAATCAGCAAAGGATATCCCTACTTGGAAAACGATCCCTTTGTTACTTCCAAAACAAAAAGTAAAGCAATCGAATTGCTGGGAACTGAAAATGTTGAAGACCTGCCAATTCGTTTAACTTCAGAGGATTTCGCTTTCTATTCACACAAAGTTCCTGTTTGTTTTTTTCGATTGGGCGTTAGAAATGAAGCAAAAGGAATAATCTATGGCGTGCATCATCCTAAATTCAATATTGATGAATATGCATTAAAAATTGGCGTGGAAATGATGAGTTTTATTCCTTTTTAAAAACAGGAATTCTAATAGATTTAAAACTAGAAAACATGCAAAAAACATTATTTCCGTTTATTATTTTACTGGCCGTTTTTACTGGATGTGATAAAGTGACGCAAACAGAAAAAAATTTAGCAGGAGAATGGCAAATTGTTTCCTATAAACACATGGATACAGAAGGTCTATTAGAATATGCAGTTGTAAATGGATTTATTAAATTTGAACCCTGCACTGACGCTTCCATTGCTTGTCCGTATTCCATTTCCATCAGTTATGATTTCCCAAGCGCATCAGGAACTACATCGGAAAATGGGACGTATGAAGTGATTGAAAAAGGGAAATTCATGAACATACAAAAAAGTAATAGCTCCGATCCTAGTGCAGCAACGTATCGGTGCCGCATATTGACAGAAACGAAAACAGATCTAGAATTAGAATTTTCGGATGTTGGAGGAAACATTCACACCTATATTTTTAATCGATAATTGCTGCGAGCGAAATTCAGTCAATCTTATAAACAAGTGTAATCCGAAATTACAACACGATTAATTTGCCATGTCGCTCATGAATTTGATACGCATTAAACGCAATTCCTCTTCTGTATAATCGCCATCAAATTCCGCAATTGCTTCCTGTAAATCATCTGTTTCCGCATCGTTAAAATACTCGAAAATTTCTTCTTGATTTTCTTGATCCAAGATATCGTCAATGTAATAATTTATATTTACACGGGTTCCCGATGAAACAATTGCTTCGATTTCCTCGATAACCTCCTCCATTGATTTACCTTGAGACCTTCCAATGTCTTCCAAAGGTAATTTTCGGTCGATATTTTGAATTAGCTGAACCTTCAATCCAGATTTATTCACCAATGATTTAACAACCATATCCTGCGGGCGTTCTACATCGTTTTCCTCTACATATTTAGAAATCAATTCAATAAATGGAGCACCATATCGAGCAGCTTTTCCATTTCCAACTCCCTGAATATTTGTCAACTCATCTAGTGTAATTGGATATTGGAAACACATATCTTTTAACGAAGGCTCCTGAAAGATTACAAATGGCGGAATATTTTGCTGTTTGGAAAGCACTTTTCTTAAATCCAACAACAAAATATATAATAGCTCGTCAAATGCGCCACCTTTTCCAAGTCCGATGCTCGCCTCTTCATCATCTGCATTTGAAAAATCATGTTCTTGAATTAAACTGAAAGATTGTGGGTTTTCAAGGTATTTTTTACCATTCTCCGTAAACTTCAACGTGCCATAGGTGTCAATATCCTTGTATAATAATCCAGCAACAAGAACCTGACGAATTACGGCATTCCAAAAATGCTCGTCTTTATCCTTTCCACACCCAAATCCTTCTAGTGTATCGTGACGATATGATTTAATATCAGACGTGATATTTCCAGATAAAAAGGCGCAATAATGCTTTGATTTTTGTGTTTCCTGAATGACATGAACTGCTTTCAACAGCATTGTTACATATTCTTTCCCTTCCCTTCTTTCTTTAGGATGCTTACAGTTGTCACAAAACTCGTTGCACCCTTTTTCGTCAAATGTTTCACCAAAATAGTGCAAAATAAACTTACGTCGGCACACAGAAGTTTCCGCATAGGAAACTATTTCACTTAGTAATTGCTTTCCAATTTCCTGCTCAGCAATTGGTTTTCCCTGAAGGAATTTTTCTAGTTTTTCAATATCTTTATAGCTGTAAAACGCTACACATTCTCCTTCCCCACCATCTCTGCCGGCTCTTCCTGTTTCCTGGTAATAACTTTCCAGTGACTTTGGAATATCGTGGTGAATAACATAACGCACATCTGGTTTGTCTATTCCCATTCCAAAAGCAATAGTTGCAACGATTACGCTTGCGTCCTCCATTAAAAACATATCCTGGTGTTTTCCGCGAGTAGCTGCGTCCAAACCTGCATGGTAGGGAAGCGCATTAATTCCATTGATTTGCAACAGTTCAGAAAGTTCTTCTACTTTCTTTCGGCTCAGGCAATAAATAATACCACTTTTACCCTCCATTGTTCGGATGTAGCGTATAATTTGTTTTTGGACATCTTGTTTTGGGCGAATCTCGTAGTATAAATTATCTCGGTTAAAAGACGATTTATACACCATAGCATCCAACATATTCAAATTTTTCTGAATATCGTATTGTACTTTTGGCGTTGCCGTGGCAGTTAATGCAATAATTGGAACATTGGAGATTTTCTCAAAAATCTCCCGCAACCTTCTGTATTCTGGTCTGAAGTCATGGCCCCATTCTGAAATACAATGTGCCTCATCGATTGCAAAAAATGAAATATCTACAGAAGTTAAAAAATCTATATTCTCTTGTTTTGTAAGGGATTCGGGAGCAACATACAACATCTTGGTTTGTCCATCTTGTATATCTTGTTTAACGCGTGCTATATCACCCTTGGAAAGCGATGAATTCAAAAAGTGTGCAACTGACTCGTTATCGCTCACATTTCGAATAGCATCAACTTGATTTTTCATCAACGCAATCAATGGAGAAACGATGATTGCAGTACCTTCAGACAACAACGCAGGAAGTTGGTAACACATTGATTTACCGCCACCTGTCGGCATAATTACAAATGAATTTTTTCCATTCAAAACATTTGTAATGATGCTTTCTTGTTTGCCTTTAAAACTGTCGAATCCAAAATATTTGCGTAATGCAATCTTAAGATCGTTATTTGCCATTTATTGGTGTTTATAGTATTCGTTTATTTTTGCGGTTCAGCAGAACGAATATACGCAATTCCTAGCGTTTTTCATAAAAAATCGTGTCTAAATAGTAAAAAACTGAAATAAAAAATAAAATGCTCCAGCATTATAAGCGCAATAGATTAAAGTTGAATGAGTACCTTTGTTTCCGTAATGAAAGAAGAGAAAAACATGTCGTTTTTAGATCACCTAGAGGAATTAAGGTGGCGTTTGGTAAAAATATCCATTGCGATACTTATTGTTGCTGTGGTTCTTTTTTATTACCAAGAATGGATAATGAATAATTTATTCCTTTCCATGCGCGATCCAAATTTCATTACCTTCCGACTAATGTGCGAATGGTTTGGCATTTGTATCGAAGAAATTCCGGTAAGTTTTCAAAGCACTTCCATGTCTGGACAGTTTAGCTACGCGATGATGATGAGTATAATGGGGGGAATTGTACTTTCCTTTCCTTTCATTTTTTACCAAATTTGGGGATTTGTAAAGCCTGGACTAAAACAAAATGAAAAATCTGTTGTCTCCGGATTGGTCTTCTACGTTAGTATTTTATTCTTTTTGGGTATTCTTTTCGGCTATTTCATTGTTGCTCCTTTGTGTGTACAATTCTTTGGTTCCTATCAAATTTCAAGAGATATTGAAAATATTTTTACAATTAGCTCCTATTTAAGCACTATACTTTCAACTGTTTTTTATTCCGGACTTTTATTTCTTCTTCCGGTTGTGTCCTACATATTTACGCGTTTGGGTGTTTTATCGTCCTCCTTTTTTAGGAAATACCGAAAACATGCAATCGTAGGTATATTAATTCTTGCTGCATTAATTACTCCACCCGATTTGATTTCTCAAGTTATTGTTGCAATTCCAATAATACTGCTATATGAAATTGGAATTATTGTCTCTGCACGGGTGGAAAAAAACAGAGAAAAAGAAAAAAATTAAGTCTTTTTTAGCCGAACTTCCTTAATTTAGTTGTTTTAACTTGCGAATGAGAAACTTTTTAACTCTTATACTTTTTTTGATTCCAAGCATTGGATTTAGCCAACAAACAAAAATATTTGGAACAGTTAAAGATGGTTTTTCTGGCGAACCAATGCCTTTTGTAAAAGTTCGGTTTTTGGATTCGAAAATTGGAACACTCACAGATTCATTGGGTAGATTTCTGCTTGAGACCTATTATGCTACCGATTCCGTTCAGTTTTCCTACACCGGATATTTAACCATTACAAAAAAGGTTCTAAAAGATAAAGAACAAGAATTCACGATCGTATTACCAACAATGGTAGCTGAATTTGCAGAAGTTACTGTGCGTCCTCCGGATGAATTTCCATCTACACGACTTCATAAAAAAGTTATAGCGCATAAAGACATTAACAACAAAGAGAAATTATATTCCTACGAATATGAATTGTACAATAAAATTCAACTTGACTTAAATAATATAGGAGAAAAATTCACTGAAAGGGATATTGTCAAACGACTTGATCTTGTAATGAATTACTTGGATTCAACCGATAATGGTAAAAATTATTTGCCAGTCATCTTGAGTGAATCACTTTCAGATTTTTATTTCACGAATAATCCAAAAAAGAAACTAGAAGTTGTAAATGCAACACGTATTACTGGAATTGAAAATTTACAACTCAACCAATTTATGGGTGATATGTATTTGGAAATCAATATTTATGACAATAATATAAACATGTTTAATAGGGCGTTTATCAGCCCGATTTCAGATAATGCACGAAGTTTCTATAAGTTTTACCTAGACGATTCTACCTTTATTGACAACCAATGGTGTTACCTGCTTCGATTCACTCCAAAGCGAACGGGCGATATGACTTTTCAAGGAGAAATGTGGATTCACGATACAACTTATGCCGTAAAACAAATTAGCGCCAGCATTTCCCCTTGGGCTAATATAAATTATGTTCAGGACCTTTATTTTGAGCACCACTTTGATCAAGTTGAAAAAGAAATTTGGATGCTAACGAAGGAAAAAATGATTGTCGATGTGAAAATCACTAAAAATACGGAAGTATATGGTTTTTATGGCAGGAAACTAGCCTCACGAAGAGAGTTTGTTATAAATAAAAAACGGGAGGAAGCATTTTATAAAACAGACAATACCGTTGAATTGGCGGATAGTGCCAAAACAAGAGACGAAACCTATTGGATTGCCCACCGACACGAAAAACTAAGCGAACAAGAGCAAGGAATCGATAATATGATTGACTCGTTGAACGATATGACTTTTTTCAAAATGCTAAAGAATCTCTCCTATTTTGCAGCAACCGGTTACTATCCAATTGGTAAACTTGAAATTGGGAATGCTTTTAGTTTAATGAGTTTTAATCCAGTGGAAAATTTTCGTTCTGCACTTGCATTAAGAACATCCAATAAATTCTCGCGAAGAATTGAGTTTAGTGGGAAAGTTGCTTATGGATTTGGGGATGAGCGGTTCAAATATGGCGGTTCCATTCGCTATAATATTACGCCTAAAAAACGTGGAATGCTCACAGGGTTTTACAATTACGATATTGAACAAATAGGTCAATCACCAACTGCAGCGAGTGTTGGATCCACTTTTGGAACACTCTTTCGAACGGGTCCGTTGGATAAATTAACATTTGTAAAAAAAGCTGGAATAAGTTTAGAAAAGGATGTGAAAAAAGACCTTGTTCTTTTTGGTGGATTTGAATGGAAAGAATATGCAGCACTTGGTGTTGCAAATTATGTCCGTTTTAATACCAACACCAATACATTTGACACCTTATCTAAAATTAGAACCAGTGAATTTACAGCCCGTATTCGTTGGACAAAAGATGAGGAATTTCTCTCCGGAGCTTTTGATAGAACTACTTTACGTTCTAAGTACCCAATATTTTCTCTTCAAGGAATTTTTGGCATAAAAGGCTTATTTGGAAGTAATTATTCCTATCAAAAAATTGAGTTTCAGATGGAACATAATCGTCAAATTGGAATTCTTGGAAGAATTCGATATGGCGCAAATGCAGGTTATGTATTTGGAACGACCGCCTATCCGTTCCTTAAAGTGCACGAGGGAAACCAAAGTTACTGGTTGCTGACTTCGACCTTTAACAAATTAAATTTCTTTGAATTTATTTCAGATAAATATATCGGCGGATTTGTAGAGAATCATTGGGAAGGTTTACTTTTTGATCGAATTCCATTGATTAAAAAATTACAATGGCGGTTGGTTACAACGGGTCGAATAACCTATGGCTCCATCTCTTCAAGACATTCAACTGAAATGATTCTACCCCAGTTTACAAAACAATTCGGAAAGGTTCCTTACGCGGAAGTTGCGATTGGAATTGAAAATATTTTCAAAGTTGGAAGGGTTGATTTTGTATGGCGTTTAACGCATTTGGATCCTGGAATGAGTCCATTCGGAATTCGCGCAAGATGGGCGATTAATTTTTAACTTTGCATTCAATTTTTGACAAAAAACCGTGAAATTATATACTGAAAATATCAAAAAATCCTATAAGGGCAGAGATGTAGTTCAAGGTGTTTCGATTGAAGTAAACCAAGGAGAAATTGTAGGTTTATTGGGCCCAAACGGCGCAGGAAAAACAACCTCCTTTTACATGATTGTTGGTTTAGTTCAGCCAGATAGTGGAAAAGTATTTCTCGATGAAATAGACATTACCAGTTTCCCAATGTATAAAAGGGCGCAAATGGGAATTGGTTATTTACCGCAGGAAGTGTCTGTTTTTCGAAAATTAAGTGTAGAAGATAACATTTTGGCAATATTGGAAATGACTGATCTCTCGAAGGTAGAAAGACATGAAAAATTGGAGCAATTATTAGAAGAATTTAGTTTGACACACGTGCGTAAAAATTTAGGCAACCGACTTTCTGGAGGGGAAAAACGTAGAACGGAAATTGCGCGAGCATTGGCGACAAATCCTAAATTTGTGTTACTAGACGAACCATTT
>CAIYXD010000254.1 GCA_903930085.1 uncultured Flavobacteriia bacterium | reverse complement strand
TTTTTGATATTATTGCGCAATACAAATACCAAGGCTACAAGAATACAATCTATGGTGAAATTGATGGTTCCTATCTGGCATTGGATTTTAAATATTTCTTTCCAAATATCCGAAACCAAGGAACCCAATTTAAAAGAGGTCCAATTCTATAAAAAAACAGTGAATTAACAATGGAAAATGAACTAAAAGCGCTTGTTGAAAAACTACATTTACAGGCTCATCCAGAAGGCGGTTATTATTCTGAAACCTACCGTTCCACAGAAAAGATAGCTTCAAAAAATAGAGCTTTGGTAACTTCTATCTATTTTTTGTTGACCTCCGAAAATGTTTCTAAATTTCACCGTATTAAAAGTGATGAAATCTGGTTTTTCCATGCTGGAAGTCCTTTAATTGTGCACACCTTAGATCAATTTGGTCACCATGAAAATCGTGTAGGACTAGATTTGGAAAATGGGGAAAATCCGCAGTTTTTAGTTCCAAAAGACACTATTTTTGGATCGAGTGTGCTGCACGACAATTCTTATTCTCTCGTTTCGTGTGTTGTTGCGCCTGGATTTGACTTTGAAGATTTCGAATTATTCACGAATGCAGATCTATTACTGCTTTTTCCGGAGCACGAAGCCATTATTTCCCGATTGACTTAAGTAGTTCCTTCTCCTCGATTAGCGTTACCCACAAGCTGGTTTTTCCATTGTCCATCCGCGGCCAAATTGGACGAATTACACCGCCAACAGCTGCGATATTCAAATAATCTCCGAAAAAAACTTCACCAAACGGAATAAATGGACTATCCGAAATTCGGGTATCGTGGAACGAATTCCCACCATCCGTTGAGTAAGAAATATATACATCCGTTCGTTCGTCGTTGTAATTCCTTCTATCGTAATACACAAAATACAGATTTCCAGTGGAAGGATCTACTGTCAACCATGTGAAAAACTGGTGGTTCTTGGATGAATCCTGGTTTACGCGAATAGGATTCGACCATGTACTTCCCGCATCTGTCGATTTTGAAAGCCAAACATCCGTATCCTTTTTTCCATTTCGTTGGTCGCACCAATTCAAATAAAGCGTTCCACGATGCGTTCCATCGCTTAAATCGCTCACTAAAATTGGCAATCCATTTGCTCGGTTCATTCCTGGAATATCAATTGTCCAACCGCCATGGTGCACCTGAATGAACTGTTCTTTTTCCATCCATGTTTTTCCGCCATCGAGCGACTTTTGAAACACCAATCCTTTAGGACCTGTCCAAGTGACAAAAATTTCACCATTTGCTCCAATTGCTGGAACAGCGCCTTCAACAGTATTATCGTCATCTCTGCAATCCCCAGCAAAATAGGAAATTCGGATTGGTTCAGACCATGTTTTTCCTTGGTCGGATGTTTTGGAAAATAGAATAATAGACGAATCTAAAGGATTTTCAGAATCATATGCATCGAACTGCGTCCAAGTCATGCAAATTTCATTCGTTTTTGGATTTAAAACCGTCCATTGCTTGTCTTGCGCTTTCCCTCCATTTGGTCGAGGAAACGTTCCCTGGTCAAATACTCCTCCTACCTCATCGGCAGACTGGCAAACAATTCTATCGATCCAACTTGTTTTTTTGTAGTTAGCCAAATGAAAATAATAGATGCGTCCGGTTGTGTCAAATTGCAAAACAGGATCACCCCAGACGCCATATTTACTCTTCATTTTCTTGCTTGTCCAAGTATTTCCGCCATCTGTAGAATAGTAATAATCGTCCAAAACCGTTCCCGCAGCCATTACCATTGGATTTTTTGGATGAATGGCAATTGCAGGTTCACAGGGATCGTATTTTACAACACCTTTATTGGTTGGTTTAATTTGAATATTCTTGAATGGCGTTTGTCCAAAAGAAGCGGAAGAAACGAAAAGAACAATTAGCGTAAAATACCTCATTCCAACATGCATTTAAAGTGTTCTTAACCAGTAATTAAACAGAATGGTTTTACTTGCGTCACTCGCCTTTTTAAACAAAAATTGAGGTTTATAAAACGGCGCCATATTCGCAGAAAGTTCAAACAGCACCGCATCACGCGACACCAATAAATTCATATTCGTTCCC
The DNA here is from genome assembly GCA_903930085.1 of uncultured Flavobacteriia bacterium. Lineage (GTDB taxonomy): Bacteria > Bacteroidota > Bacteroidia > Flavobacteriales_D > Crocinitomicaceae > M0103. Next base: position 5,771 of record CAIYXD010000254.1, on the reverse strand, counting down.
AGCTCCAACGTTGCCAAAAAATCTTCAAATTCTTCCTGATTAACGCGGTAACCATTGCATCCGATTAATTCATCGTTTACACTTAATCCAGCGTTTTCAGCAGCGGAACCAGCACGAACCGAACGCACAATCACGTTTCCACCATCCTGTCTGAATGCAGCACCAAAAGAGGCTTTAGTTGTACCAACGGATTCTACATTCAAGCCAATCGTTGAGAAAATAGCATTGTACGGTGCGATTTCCGTTCCATCAACGTACTTCGCGAAAAATTCATCTACATTCTCCCCTAAAAAAGTTTCCAGTTCCTTTTTAAATTCATTTTCCGAAAAACCACGGTTCATTTTCTTGTAAAACTTCGCATAAAGCTGCTGTAAAAAATGATCTAAACACTTCGTTCCGTTATATTTTGAAATAATTTTAGCGTCAATCAATGCTGCTAATACTTGCCCACGCGAATAATATGTCATCGTTGTATTTGCACTATTTTCATTCGGGCGATATGCTTTAATCCAAGCATCAAAACTTGCATGCGCAACAGGCTGAACGCGCGAACCAACCGAGCCTTCCACATAATTTATGGAACCTTGTAATTTGGATAAATATTCCTCTTTTGTATAATATCCCGCGCGTAAAAGCAATAATTCATCGTAGTAGGAAGTGAAACCTTCCATTACCCAAAGTAGAGTGGTGTAATTTTCTGCGTCGTAGTTAAAAGGACCTAGTTCCACCGGACGAATGCGTTTTACGTTCCACAAATGGAAATATTCGTGTGCAACCAAGGATAAAAACCCAAGGTATTTTGTTCCTTCGTACGTCCAACGGTTGACCGATAAAGTAGTTGAATTTGTGTGTTCCAAACCACCTTGACCGTCGACAACATTGTGGATGATAAACGTGTATTCCTTGTTTGGATTTTGCCCAAAAACTGCCGTTGCCGTTTCTACAATTTTGGTCATGTCCACTTTTAATTTTTGTGTATCGTAATTTCCTTCGCCATAAATAGCAACCGTATGTTTTACACCAGCCGCGTTAAAATCAAAAAGTTCCTGGTTTCCAATTTCGATTGGACAATCCACCAAATGGTCGTAGTTTTCAAATTCAAACAACTGAGAACCATCCGCAGCAACACTTTCAGTAGCTTTTGGCAGCGCTGTAGAAATCGTTTTAAAATCCTTGTATGGAAAAATTTCAAGTTTCCCCTTTTTGCCGATATGGTTGTTGACGTACATAAAAATGCACGTTCCACTAACATACCCGTGTGTTAAATCCAAAAAACTCGTTCGAACGGAAAGTTCAAAAGAATAGACTTCGTAGTACACTTTTACAGTTTTCGCTTTTCCTTTTGCAATAGACCACGAATTTTTAGCGTTCTTTTTCACGCGGAGTGCATTCCCATTTTCATCCGTTGCAGTTACCAAATCCACATTTTTAGAGAATTCACGCACCAAGTAGGATCCTGGAGCCCAAACAGGCATTTTCACTTCCAATTCAGACTCTTTAAAATTGGAAAGCAACATTTCCACTTGAAAGTAATGGTTTTGTGGCTTGGTCATTCGCAGATTATAGGCAATTTCTTGGCAATTAGCATTAGAAAAAGCAACTAGAAAGAAAGTTAAAAACACTAGGTAACGCATACTTTTATTTTTTTTTCTATAAAGATAAGATTTGAATGATTAGATTTATATTTACTAGAACAAAATATATGTATATGCGCTTTACAATCTTCCTTTCCGCTACAATCTTCCTTTTTGGAGCTTGTTCCTCCGACAAGCAAACCGTTTCAGATCAACTAGATTCTTCCGATTCGGAGAAGAAAATTGCTCAATTGGAAAAAGATAATGCGAGCAAAGATTCGATGCTGAACCTATCGCTTGCTTACTTTAGTGAAATCCAATCCAATTTAGAAGCGATAGAACTGAAAAAGGACGAAATTCGGATTATTTCCGCCAATACAGAAGTTTCCTCCGATGATAAAACCTGGATTTTAGAGCAAATTCGACATATCAATTACTTGCGAGAAGAAAATGCAAAGAAAGTTGGCGTGCTGAATAAACTGTTGGATAAAAATGGGATTCGGATTCTAGAATTGGAAAAATTGATTCAGAATATGGTTCAAAATATTCAAATCAAAGACGAGCAGATTAGTGTTTTACAGGGCGAATTAGGTTCTATGGACAAGGCATATGCCAAATTATTTGATGCTTATCAAGAAAAATCCGAAATGGTTGAAGAATTAAAGGAAACGCTAAACACAGCCTACTATTCCTATGGGACAGAATCGGAATTGGTTAAAAATCAAGTTATTGAAAGAAAAAATGGATTTATCGGAATTGGAAAAAAGATTTATCTATCTGAAAATTTCAATGAGAAATATTTTGCAAAAATTGATTTAACGGAAGAAAAGGAACTATTTATTGAAGGGTCGGATGTGAAATTCATCACCGATCACCCTTCCAAATCCTATACTTTAGTTCCGGTTGGGAAAAACACGAAAATTAAAATTTCTAATCCGCGTGAATTCTGGAAAGTGTCGAATTACTTAGTGGTTGTTGTGGATTAAGGTTTCGAAAAGCCAACAATTTATAAAGCTTAGATACTCTTTAATTTAATCTATTGCTACGTCTCTTATTTCACTGTGTTTAAAAGAGAATTCCTTCGTGTCAAATTTTTCAGCAAATAAGTGCGGGTAAAACTTCTGCATTTCACTGTGCATTAATTCCGTTGGAACATCGCTAAATTCGCCGTAGAAATGGGTGTATTCCATGCTTCTTTTTCCTTGTTCAAATTCTTGAAATAGCGAATCCTCCACCCCGTTCCAATTCAAAGGTGAAACGCCGGAAATTGCACAGATTCGCTGGTCAAAAGCTGGCGTACACTTCACCCACTTTCCAGCTAAATACAATTCCACATAACCGTGAAAAACAATTTCTTCCCGCTTTAAATAGCGCAAGAGTTTTTCCACGCCAAGGTGATTTTTAACAATTGCATAACCCAAGCGTGATGGAATTCCAAACTTGCGCGCACAAGCAGCTAAAACAGTTGATTTCTCAACGCACCACGCTCTTTTTTTGGTCAAAACACCGGACGCTTTCATCCCTTCATTTGTGAGATCAAGATGGTATGGATCGTATAGGAATGCGTCACGTACCAAAAAATAAAGTTGAACCGCAAGTTCCGTTTGATTTTGCTTGACATCAATTTCCTTCGTAAAAAGCTCGAAAGTAGGATTATTGTAATCCAGAAAAAATGTTTCGTTTAAATATTCTTGCATGGCCTAGATTTCGAAATATTCCGGGGTCAAAATGGATGTCTTTTTAAAGTGTTGCATGTTGCGTTTAACCGTTTAAAAGGATAGAACGCATTTTTTCTGTCGTTTGTTCGTTTTCGTTTAAACTGAAATGCGCCATGTTATAAACGGATTCGCGCTCTTTTACTGCTTTTGAAATAAATTCTGCTAGTTCTTCGGATGATAAATCTGCTAATTTCGGTCGTTTATCGGTTTCATTTTGCAGCCTTTTCACCAAGGTTTCCGTGCTATTTTTCAAATAGATAGTTGTGCCAATTTTGTTTAATTTCTGCATTAAATTGTGGAAACAAGGCAAACCGCCACCAGTTGCGCAAACAAACGCATCTTTCATGGCCAATTCTCGCACAAATTCCACCTCTTTCTCCCGAAAATATGCTTCCCCTTTTGTCCGAAAGATTTCAGTAATATTCTTTCCTTCTTTCTGCTCAATTTGTGCATCGGAATCGATAAATGGCAGATTTAAAGCTTCGGCGAGTTGTTTTCCAAGCCTTGATTTCCCTGCCCCCATGTAACCGATTAGAAATATTTTTTTCATCCGATACAAAGAAAATAAAAAAAACTGTTGCTAGTAGATTATAATACACTTCCTGCCTTCTATTTTTCAATCAGTTAGCGCTATAGCTGAAAAAAAAATAAAAAAAGATATAAAAATGCTTGTTGAAACAAATAATACGCATATCTTTGCACCCGCGAAAGCAATGATTCCGTAGCTCAGCTGGTAGAGCAATACACTTTTAATGTATGGGCCCTGGGTTCGAATCCCAGCGGGATCACAAGTATCGCTGATTATCAGCAAGTTACAAAAGGTAACTGACAGATTTACTGACAAAAAAGAGGCTAACAAGCCTCTTTTTTTTTGACCATACAATCGCTAAACATAATTTACTATCTTTAACCTCATTTACCATTAAACACTCTCATGTTCGAACAAACATTCAAAAATATTGACGACATTCTACACAAAGATTCTGGTTGTGGAAGCGAATTAGATTATGTAGAACAAACTTCTTGGGTGCTGTTTGTTAAATACCTCGACGATTTAGAAAAGGATAAACGAACTGCAGCGGAATTAACCGGAAAAGAATATACTTCTATCATTTCTCCAGCATTTCAATGGTCTACTTGGGCGATGCCAAAAGACAACGATGGAAAGTTCGATCACCAGAAAGCAATGACTGGAGATGACTTGAGAGATTTTGTGGATGGCGAATTGTTTCCCTATTTGAAAAAATTTAAAGTTTCTGCCGAAAGTGCATCCACCCTTGAATATAAGATTGGGGAAATTTTCTCGGAATTGAAAAACAAAATTCAATCCGGTTACAACTTACGTGAAATAATCAATAAGATTGATGAATTACGTTTCAGAACCCATACCGAAAAGCATGAAATGAGCCATTTGTATGAGGGGAAAATTAAAAACATGGGTAACGCTGGGCGAAATGGTGGTGAATACTACACTCCCCGACCTTTGATTACTACTATTATTAAAGTGGTAAACCCAAAAATTGGCGATAAAATTTACGATGGTGCCGTTGGTTCTGCCGGATTCTTGTGCGAAGCATTTGATTATTTGCGCACCAGTAAAGAATTGACAACCAAAGAAAGTGAAATCTTACAGACCAAAACACTTTACGGTAAAGAGAAAAAAGGATTGGCCTACATCATTGGAATCATGAACATGATTTTACATGGCGTTGAAGCACCAAATATTGTACACACCAATACTCTTGCAGAGAATATTTTACACATTGAAGAAAAAGACCGCTTTGATGTTGTATTAGCAAACCCACCTTTTGGAGGGAAAGAGCGTGCGGAAGTGCAACAAAACTTTCCAATTAAAACCAGTGAAACTGCTTCTCTCTTTCTGCAACATTTTATTAAGATATTAAAGGCTGGTGGAAAGGCTGGTATTGTAATTAAAAACACGTTTTTAAGCAATACGGATAATGCATCTGTGAGTTTACGCAAACTGCTTTTAGAGAATTGCAACTTGCATACCGTTTTGGATCTCCCTGGAGGAACATTTACTGGTGCTGGTGTGAAAACAGTGGTATTGTTCTTTGAAAAAGGAAAAGCGACCAAGAACGTTTGGTATTACCAGTTGAACCTTGACCGTAATTTAGGTAAAACAAACCCATTGAATGAAAAAGATTTGGAGGATTTTGTGACTTTACAACAGACCTGGCACGACTACATGGTTGTTATGTCAAGATCAACCGACTAGAAAAAAGCCGTGCTACCAGCGAGTTGCCCAACAAAGAGCATTTGGTTGTCACACACGGCGATCAGGGTGCTGTCTGGAATGATTGGGTATTCCCTGCTGAGATTGTGGGCGATGTCACTGACGTGTGTGGTGCAGGTGATACATTTTTAGCAGCCTTGGCCTACAAGTTTTTAGAAACAACGGACATGAGACAAGCAGTGAAGTTTGCAATCAAAGCATCCTCAATCACAGTACAACATG
>CAIYXD010000253.1 GCA_903930085.1 uncultured Flavobacteriia bacterium | reverse complement strand
GATTTATTGAAGAATTAAAACTCCAGCAAGATGAAATGTATTTATACATGGGCGTTGCAAAACGACAACAAAACGAGGAAATTCATTTCAAACAAGGACGTTTTACAACCTGTAATCTAGACGAACCGCACTACCATTTCCAATTATCAAAAGCGGTGATGGTTCCTGAAAAACGAATTGTTACAGGTCCAATGAATTTATGGTTGAAAGGCGTTCCTACGCCATTGGGATTGCCTTTTAGCGTAATTCCACAGCAAAAAGAAAGAACGCACGGAATATTATTCCCCGAAATGGTTCCCGTTTCCGTTTATGGATTTGGTGTGCAGAATTTAGGCTATTATATTCCAATCAATTCCAACGTTCAAACTTCTGTTTATGCCAATTTGTATTCACGTGGAAGCTGGGGCTTGCGAAACAAACTAGATTACGCTAAGCGCTATGGTTTTCGTGGCTCTTTGGATATTGGTTTTCAACAATTCAAAAGTGGATTTCCAGCAAATACAAAAAGCAATAAGGCAAGTATTACGTGGTCGCATCGAAAAGAAGCAAAATCAAACCCGTTTTGGAATTTTTCTTCCAATGTTAATTTTATTTCCGACAATAATTCAAAAAACAACTTAGATCCGTTAAACCCAGATTATTTTAAGAATAGTTTTAATTCGGATATCAATATTAACCGCTTGTTTCCTGGTAAACCTGTAACGATGGGAATGAAAATTTCCGTTCGACAAAATGTGTTAACCAAAAACATTTCACTTGTTGCACCAGTTTTCAATGCGAATGTCACGCGGTTTTTCCCATTTAAAAATGTTGCTACGGGAAAAGGAGAATTAGCAAAAATGGCGGCTCGGATTGGCGTAACGTATAACATGGAAGGACAAAACCGTTCCACTTTTGAAGACACTTTGTTGCGGGATGCTAATTACACCGAAATAGGTTCGAAGTTTTTCAATGGTTTCAACCAAAGTACATCGATTCAAACCACTGCAGCATTTTTTAAGAATACCTTAAAATTCAATCCATCCATTACGTATGGCAACAAAATAAATTTCCAGCAAATTGAAAAAACATACGATGCCGTGTTAAATGCGACTAAAATTGATACGCTTCAAAAAGCAGGAATGCAGCATGAGCTAAATTTCAATGCTTCGTTTACAACGATGGTGTATAGTTATTATAAATTTGTTGGGAAGAAAAAGCCACTTTTGCGGCATATTTTAACACCTTCAGTAGGTTTGCGCTACACGCCGCAATTGAATTCTTTAATAACTGCAAATGCAGGAGTAGATCAAGCTCCAATAAAGTATTCGCCTTTCGAAAATAGCTTGTATTCCAGCTATACAGGAAAAGCAGCTGGACTCGTTACGTTTGGATTTAATAATACTTTTGAATTGAAGCGGAAATCCGATAAAGATACAGTAACCGGATTTCAGAAAATTAGAATCATAGACATTCTTTCGTTAACAGGAAGCTACGATTTAATGAAAGACACAATGAACCTTTCAGATATGGCTTTAAACCTAAGAATTAGTCCAATCGAATGGTTGAATTTTGTGGCGAATTCTGTTTTTAGTCCGTATGGTTGGAACACAAACACTGGAGCTACGCTTTCTCAATATGCGGTTAATTCGAACAATAAGCTAGGAAGATTTCTCCGAAACAATTTCACTACTTCCCTTACCTTAACAGCAAAAGAAAGCAGGAAAGAACTCGCAGCAACCAAAGAAACAATTGCTAACAATTGGAATGCGGATTACAATTACTACGCTTTGCATCCTGAATACCTTTTGAATTTTAATATTCCATGGAAAGTATCCTTTTCCCACGTTTATTCCATCGATAGAAATACTGAAATAAGTTCTACGGATACAAAAACGTATAAACAACTGCAGACTTTGGTGTTAAATGGTGATGTAAGTTTCACGAAACGTTGGAAATTGTCGTCCAATATAAATATGGATTTAGGCACTGTGCAAGTAACGAATGCGCGCTTTAATTTATCCAGAAATATGCATTGTTGGGCTTTGTCGTTCAATTGGACACCAATCGGTGGTAATAAAAGTTTCTTATTCAGCATTCGAAATACTTCTTCGATGTTCCAAGATGCAAAGTTAGACCTTCGAAAACCACCTGTTTTCCTTTAATCCATCGCACTAATTTCCTTCGTTTTCTGAATTCTTATTTAGAATGAATCTAATATACCTTTTTTGTGGTATTGTACCATTGCATCAATCCAAGCAACTTTGCAAAAAAAAAATAATAGATGAGAACTGCAGTAATTTTTTTAATCCTTTTTGTATGTTTTAATTCCAACGCGCAAAAAAACAGGGAAATTAATGGTACAATCTATTCTTCGGATAGCACAACGGCAATAAAAGGTGTAACTATTCGTTTGGAAGAAGCAAATCTTTCGACGCTAACCAATAGCAATGGAGAATTTAAATTTTCAAACGTAAATGCTGGAGAATATAACGTAATAATTATCCATCCGGGTTATAAAAAAGTACGTTTTTCTGTTGTTTTGGAGCATAATAAAAATCTAACAACAACCTTTTATTTGTCAGAAGAAGTATTAGATCTTCCAGAAGCTGTAATCAAGCATATTTCCTTGACTGGCGGAGAACAAGGGATAAAAGAGTTGCCGGGTTCGGCGTATTATCTTTCTCCAAAGGAACTCGAGAAATTTAATTTTTCAGATATTAATCGCGTTTTAAGAAGCGTTCCAGGTGTAAATATCCAGGAGGAAGATGGATTCGGTTTGCGTCCAAATATTGGTTTACGCGGAACTGGCGTGGAACGTTCCTCAAAAATAACACTTATGGAAGATGGCGTTTTAATTGCTCCAGCGCCCTATTCTTCTCCAGCGGCGTATTATTTCCCGACAATTGGACGTATGCAAGCTATTGAGATTTTAAAAGGAAGCAGTCAAATTAAATACGGACCTTTTACAACCGGCGGGGCAATTAATTTTATTTCCAACCAAATTCCTTCCGATTTGCGTGTGAAATTAAGTTTAACTGGCGGAAGTTTTGGTGGTAGAAATGTGCAT
>CAIYXD010000252.1 GCA_903930085.1 uncultured Flavobacteriia bacterium | reverse complement strand
TTCGGGAATCCTGCTTGCGCCAAAAGTTGCTGTGCTTTTATAACATTGTACGAATAGCCTGTTACTTTGCTATAATCGAAATTATCCATACTTGGAACAAATCCATTATTAGCTGGCCAACCTTCTCCCAACAAGGACTTTTCTACAATTTCATCTCTGTTGATTGCCAGATTAAACGCCTTTCGAACGGCTGGATTTCTAAATTCTACACTTTCACAGTTAAACGCAACATAGTTTATACTCATACTTGCAGTAGAAATAACTTTATGTTTTACATTTTTACCATTTTGCGCCTCTCTTAGCGTTCCCAAAATATTATCAATATAGTCTACAGGAACTTCTAAGACCAAGTCAATTTCCTTTTTTCTAAATGCTAAAATTTCACTCTTTTTATCCTTCACGTAAGTCATTACGATCTTGTCTAAAAAGGGCAACTGATTTCCCAGATTATCTTTTCGCCAATAGTGATTATTGCGTTTTAGGGTAACACCATTTTCGTCTAGAATATCGAGCATAAACGGGCCTGTTCCAACCGGATTTTTGGTAATATCCGCTCCGTACTTTTCAAAAGCTTCTCTCGGAAAAATACCTAGATTCGTATGCGCCAAAATCTTATCAAATCCAATAAAGGGATCATCCAACTTTATTTGTATTGTTCTTTTGTTTAACACTTTTATTCCAGACACACCAGATTTCGGAAGATGTCGCTGCGATTTTTTATAAAATTCTGCCGCTCCTTCAATTCGGTTCACCAAAAGGTAACTCATCTTGTTAAAAGCTAGTCCAGAACAAGCAAACTCCAACGCGTATTTTACATCTTTTGCTGTAACTTCTCTCGGTTTACCTTGGAAACATTCATCTTCGTGGAATCGTACGCCTTTTCGAATGTTGAATGTATACGTTTTCCCGTCTTCACTCATTTCAAAAGATTCCGCAATAGATGGAACAATTTTCATCGAAGAAACATCCAATTTTACAAGCGATTCGTAAATCTGAGAATTTAAGCGCTGGGAATAAATATCAACGGAAGAAACAGGGAATAAATTATTTACCCTTTCGGAAGACATGAATTTAAAATCGCCACCATAGTATTTTCCACCAACCGCTTTCTTGTTGGTTTTTTCTTCTGAGCTACACCCATTTAATAGAAAAAGAATCGAAAAAATAATAAAAATACTACGCATGTATATTTTCTTTTAGCCTGAAAATCAGGTAACAAATGTAAAAAAAAAATTCAACTCCGAAATTAAATAGAAATCAATAGCCTAGTTTTGCTCTTACCCTATTTAGAACCGATTGCGCAACTAGTGATGCTTTCTGTGCGCCAACCAAAAGTGCGTGATCAATTTCTGCTTTATTTTCCATTAGGTACATATAACGCTCTCGTTGTACCGCATATTTTATCAAAATAAGCTCGAATAATGCTGTTTTTGCATGGCCATAACCAAATCCACCAGCATGGTATTTTTGCTGCATTTCTTCTTGCTCACTTTCAGAAGCAAGAAGCCTGTAAATGGCAAAAATATGACACGTTTCCGGATCTTTTGGTTCCTCCAATTCCTTGCTATCCGTCAAAATCGACATGATTTGTTTTTTCAGTTGTTTTTCTGGAAGAAATATATTGATGACGTTTTCTCTTGATTTGCTCATTTTGTGTCCATCGGTGCCGAGAACATACATCGTATCGGATCCTGTAGATGCTTCAGGAAGCACAAATGTTTCTCCCATTTGGTGGTTGAAACGCGCAGCCACATCGCGCGTAATTTCAATATGTTGCAATTGATCTTTCCCAACAGGAACAAATTCTGCATCGTACAATAAAATATCAGCAGCCATGAGCATCGGATACGAAAACAATCCTGCATTGACATCTTCTAAACGATCCGACTTATCTTTGAACGAATGCGCCAAAGTCAAGCGCTGGAATGGAAAAAAGCAACATAAATACCAGGAAAGTTCAGTTGTCTGGGGCACATCCGACTGGCGGTAAAACACTACTCTCTCGGTATCCAAGCCAAATGCTAACCAAGCAGCAGCAGTGCTGTAGGTATTCTCACGTAAAACCGCTCCATCTTTAATCAGCGTCAACGAATGCATATCTGCGATAAACAAAAAAGAATCGTTTTCCGGTTTATTTGCCAATTCAATAGCTGGAATAATTGCTCCGAGCAAATTACCTAAATGCGGCGTTCCAGTACTTTGAATACCCGTAAGAATTCGTGCCATAATTTTATTTCATTTATGCGAATTTAGTTATTTTCAAGGAAAAAAATCCGGAGAAACACCTATTCCATTTTGAAAAGTGTATTTTTGACGCTAACGATTTGGTTTTAGTAGAAATGAAGAAAATCAAAGGCATACTATCTCTTTTGTGGAAATGCTATGTGGGAATCATCTTTTCGATTTTCGCAGTGCTACTGTATCCATTTTTTCTAGTTTTACTTTCCAATAAAAAATGGAAGAAGTTCAGCTTCCGCCTTTTCATTTTCTGGAGTTGGATGATGCGGTTCTTTTGTTTTTATCGGATTAAAAAAATCATCCATTCTCCAGTTCCAGAAGGTCCATACATTATTATTGCAAACCATACTTCGTACTTGGATATCTTCTTCATGTACTCGATTCTTCCGAAACATCCTTTTCTGTTTTTAGGGAAGGGAGAAATCCTAAATTATCCTATTATTCGTGCTTATTTCAAAGGTTTAAATATACCCGTTCACCGAAAAAATCGCGGTAAAGCAGCAACTTCGTTCAGCATGGCAAAAAAAGCGGTGCAGGAAGGTTGGTCGTTGGTGATTTTTCCGGAAGGCGGAATTCCCGACACATTAAACCCACAAATGATTCCATTTAAAAGAGGCGCATTTAGGTTGGCAAAAGCACTTTCTATTCCAATCGTTCCTGTTACGTTTACCAATAATTATGTATTATTTTCAGATCCGGAAGACTTCTTGGGGTTGGCGCGACCAGGAACTTCCCGCGTTTATATTCATCCTTATGTTAGCAAAGAACAGGTGCAGGAATTAAATGAAGAAGAATTGATACAGCTTTGCTTCGAACGCATTAATTCGGCAATTTTGAAAGAATATCCCGAATTGAAAGCACCTCGGGAAATGTAATTTTAAAGTTGGTCTTTTTTTTTTACTTTTGTCGTATGAAAATAAGTCTAGAAACGGTGGAACATATTGCGCATCTTGCCCGATTGGAATTTGAGGGAGAGAAAAAAATAGCAATCCAACAAGACATGGAAAACATCATTGCTTTCATGGATAAGTTAAGTGAAATTCCGACAGATAATGTAGAACCATTAATTTTCATGACCGATGAATATAATAAATTGCGGGAGGACGTTGCAGTTGTAACGCTAACGCAAGACGAAGGATTGAAAAATGCACCGAAAAAAGATTCCGACTACTTTAGAATTCCTAAAGTTCTGGATAAATAATTTTCTTATTCTTCATTCTTTTTAAACCCGATTAAGCGCCTATATTTCATTTCCGTTTCCTTTAATTCTTCCTCCAATTGCTTGTATTTTGTAATATCCTTAATGGTAATTACTGCCGCAATCACCTCTTTTTTCTGGTCTACAATTGGACGCCCGCTCAAGAGCATTCGTTTCTTTTCTTGCGCTTCCGGATTCCAAAAAACCACGTCTATATCGTCCGTTGCATCTCCTTTTAGCGCGCGATCAATCGGTAAATTCTGGGATGGAAAAACCGTTTTTTCGTCTGGTAAATACAATTCATAGTAGCTACTAAAATCAGCCGTCATCTTTTCGTCTTCTTCCACTCCAAAAAGTGTATTTGCCATATCGTTTGCCATTAAAACA
>CAIYXD010000251.1 GCA_903930085.1 uncultured Flavobacteriia bacterium | reverse complement strand
TCTAACATGTATGCAATTCGATACGTTAAAACGCGCGTTTTTCCGGATCCAGCACCAGCAATAACCATCATCGGGCCATGGATTGCTTCAACAGCCTCGCGCTGACTTTTATTTAACTCGTCCAAATAACTCATGGAAAAAACGGTTTGTAGTGTTTATGTCGACTAGATAAAACCAAGTCATACAGTTACAAAACTACGAATTTTCAAGAAGCTAACGGTGCGTATTCGGAATCATTTTTTTACTTTTTTATTACAAAAAGTAGCTTCGAAATAGGTGGTTTCAACCTATTTAATATTACTTTTGCTGATTGAAAACAAAATAAAAGTATGAATCATTCCATCCAAGCAGGTGTCGCAACAGGCGATGAAGTTCAAAAGATATTCCAATATGCAAAAGAAAAAGGTTTTGCATTGCCCGCTATAAATGTAACAGGTTCCAATACAATCAATGCTGTTATGGAAGCTGCGGCAAAAATTAATTCGCCAGTAATCATTCAGTTTTCAAATGGCGGAGCGCATTACATCGCAGGGAAAGGTTTGTCGAATGAAAATGAAAAAGCTGCGATTGCGGGAGGAATAGCTGGGGCAAAACACATTCATACGTTGGCAAAAGTATATGGCGCAACAGTTATTTTGCATACGGATCATTGCGCGAAGAAATTATTGCCTTGGATTGATGGTTTATTGGATGCGAGCGAAATTTTCTTCAAGGAAACTGGCAAACCATTGTTCAGTTCACACATGATTGATTTATCCGAAGAGCCGATTGCAGAGAACATTGAAATCTGTAAGAAATACCTTGCTAGGATGAGTAAAATGGGAATGACGCTTGAAATTGAACTTGGAATAACTGGCGGTGAAGAAGATGGTGTAGATAATACAGATGTTGACAGTTCTAAATTATACACACAGCCGGCAGAAGTAGCTTTTGCTTATGAAGAATTACTGAAAATTTCCGATAAATTCACCATTGCAGCAGCGTTTGGAAATGTTCACGGTGTTTACAAACCTGGAAATGTAAAATTAACGCCTAAAATCCTAAAAAATTCCCAAGAATTCGTTCAGAAGAAATTCAATACAGGACCAAATCCGGTGGACTTCGTTTTTCACGGTGGATCGGGTTCGACTGTGGAAGAAATTCGCGAGGCGATTGGATATGGCGTAATTAAAATGAATTTAGACACAGATCTTCAGTTTGCTTTTACAGAAGGTGTGCGCGATTACATGGTTAATAAAATAGATTTCCTACGCACCCAAATTGGAAATCCGGAAGGAGAAGAATTACCGAATAAAAAATACTACGATCCAAGAAAATGGATGCGCGAAGGCGAAATCACATTCATCGATCGCCTAATAAAAGCTTTTGAGGATTTAAACAATATTAATACACTCTAATTTTCTGGACACCATGGAATCTCGGATTTCGATGGATAAATCCCGAATTAAAAAATTTAAAGTATGAGTTGGTTTACACGAAAAAAAGAAGGAATTACTACATCCACCACTGAAAAAAAGGAAACTCCGGAAGGATTATGGATGAAATGTTCAAAATGTAAAACGGTTTTCACAGCGGATGATCTTGCGAAGAACGCCTACGTTTGTGATCGCTGTTCGAACCACGAAAGAATCGGTTCGGAAGAATATTTCAATATCTTATTTGATGGTGGAAAATATACAGAATTGAATGCTAAATTGACTTCTGGAGATCCTTTGCACTTTGAAGACACAAAGAAATATGTTGACCGCGTAAAAAGCACACAAGAAAGTACTGGTTTGGTGGATGCAATTCGAACAGCAAAAGGAAAGTTGGATGGTAACGATTTCGTTGTTGCAGCAATGGATTTCGCATTTATTGGCGGTTCATTAGGCGCTGTAATGGGTGAGAAAATTGCCCGCGCAATTGATGAAGCGATAAAAATAAACGCACCCTTTATGATTATTTCCAAATCTGGAGGCGCTAGAATGATGGAAGCGGGATATTCCTTGATGCAAATGGCAAAAGTTTCTGGTAAACTTGGACAACTTGCAGAAAAAAAACTTCCGTATATTTCATTTTTAACCGATCCAACAACTGGTGGTGTAACTGCTTCGTTTGCCATGTTGGGAGATATTAATATTGCAGAACCAGAAGCACTAATTGCTTTTGCAGGGCCTCGGGTAGTTAAAGAAACGATAGGAAGAGATTTGCCGGAAGGTTTTCAACGGTCAGAGTTTGTTTTGGAACACGGTTTCCTGGATTATATTGTGGAACGCACCAAACTCAAAGAAACACTAGCGCTTTCCTTGAAACTTTTCAAAAACTAAAATACAATCGTCCTACTGAAAAGTGGGACTTTTTTTGCTATGGAAATTCGAAAATTTATCAAGGAAAATCTTACATCGACCAATTGGTCAGGTGGAACGACGACCCAACTGTATATTTATCCTGAAAATGCAGATTTTACTTCCCGCCAATTTGACTTTAGGATCAGCACGGCAACGATTGATGTTGAATCGTCTGACTTTACACCCTTAAAGGGTTTTGAGCGAAAGTTACTTGTTTTAAGTGGGAATCTGGAATTAGAACATGCAGAACACCATTCCAAAAAAATGGTACCTTTTGAACAAGATTACTTTCTTGGGGAATGGCAAACAAAAAGTAGGGGCAAAGCAGTTGACTTTAATGTGATCTATCGTGCTGGAATGGAAACGCATCTGTTTGCTAAAACGCTGGTTTCAGGTGAAAGTATTTCGTTTAATACAGACAAAGGTCTTTTTATTTATGTTTTTAGCGGTTTAGTTCGGATAGGCAACCAAACTGCTCAAACTGGTGATTTAGTAGAAGTATTTGCAAAGGATAGTATTGCTGTTTTTGCAGAAATGGATAGCACGATTTGCACTGTGGAATGGAAAAAAGAAATTTAATTTCAAATAAAAAAGTAGAACAAGAAAATTTAATTATCTTTGCACGTCGAAAGTCGGCTACATAAAAATCATTTAAGTAATATTGGCATGTATATTAACTCAGAAATTAAAAAAGAAATCTTCACGAAACACGGTGGTGTAGAAACAAACACTGGTTCAACGGAGGCGCAAGTTGCATTGTTCACATTTCGTATTTCGAACTTGACAGAGCACTTGAAAAAGAATCGTAAAGATTTTGGAACACAACGTTCCTTGCAATTATTAGTAGGTAAACGTAGAAGTTTATTAGACTATTTGAAAAGAAAAGATATTGAAAGATACCGTGCTATCGTTAAAGAATTGGGCTTACGTCGTTAATCTTTATACGAACACACTATTTATTTGGGGGGACATTCGAACTTATTCGACTGTCCCCTTTTTGTTTAAAAAGTTGCTTTTGAAAAAAAAGCATTTGTAATAATGTATAATTAAATATATGAATATAGGAATCAGAAAGTCAATGATGACCGGAGGGAAAGAAATTTCCATTGAAACCGGAAAATTGGCAAAACAGGCAGATGGGTCTGTTGTAGTTAGATTAGGAGACACAATGTTGTTGGCAACAGTTGTAGCTGCTCCTGATGCAAAAGAGGGAGTGGATTTTCTTCCATTAACAGTTGATTACAGAGAGAAATACTCTGCAGCAGGACGTTTTCCGGGTGGATTTTTCCGTCGTGAGGCACGTCCTTCCGAAACTGAAATCCTTGTAATGCGTTTAGTGGATAGAGCACTTCGTCCACTTTTTCCAGACGATTACCATGCGGAAGTACAATTGATGATTCAGTTGTTATCGTACGATGGAATTCATAATCCAGACGCATTGTGTGGTTTGGCTGCTTCTGCTGCAATTGCAGTTTCGAATATTCCATTCAATGGTCCTATGTCGGAAGTTCGTGTTGGTCGTGTTAGCGGCGAATGGGTTGTAAATCCTACAATGGAGCAAATGAAGCACGTGGATATCGATATGATGGTCGCTGGTACCATGAAGGATGTAAACATGATTGAAGGTGAATTCCAAGAGATTTCTGAATTGGAAATGGTGGAAGCGATTAAAATTGCACACGCTGCGATTATTGAGCAATGCCAGTTTCAATTAGATTTAGCTGCTGAAATACCTAATGCAAATCCAAAAAGAGAATATAGCCACGAAATTCACGACGAAGCTGTGAGAGCGAAAGTCTATGAATTGGCAATGGAAAAATGTAAGGCAGTTGCTCGCATGGGACTTGCGGATAAAGCAAAAAGAACGGAATTGTTCAACGCAGTGAAAACAGAAGTAAAAGAAGGTTTTACGGAAGAAGAATTAGCAACAGTGAATGGTTTCATTTCGGTTTATTTCAGTGAAGTAAAGAAAAAAGCGGTTAGAGATGTGATGTTGAACGAATCTATCCGTTTGGATGGTCGTAAGTTCGATGAAATTCGTCCAATCTGGGCTGAGGTAAATTATTTGCCAATGGTTCACGGTTCTGCTGTATTTACGCGTGGAGAAACACAATCGCTTACAACTTTGACATTGGGTGGGAAAATGGATGAGCAACTGATCGATGGCGTTACGTTTCATGGAACAGAGAAATTCTTGTTACACTATAATTTCCCACCATTCTCAACAGGTGAAGCGAAACCTTTACGTGGAACTTCCCGAAGAGAAATTGGTCACGGTAACTTGGCATTGAGAGCATTGAAGCCAGTTTTACCAGATGATAATGCGTATACGATTCGTTTGGTTTCCGATATTTTGGAATCAAATGGTTCTTCTTCCATGGCGACAGTTTGTGCTGGAACATTGGCTTTGATGGATGGTGGTGTGCAGATTAAAGCGCCAGTTTCCGGAATTGCAATGGGATTAGTTGCAGACGGTGGTAAATTTGCTGTTTTGTCAGATATTTTGGGTGATGAAGATCATTTGGGTGACATGGACTTTAAAGTTACAGGAACATCAAAAGGAATTACAGCGTGTCAAATGGATATCAAAGTGGACGGTTTGCCATACGAAGTATTGATCCAGGCATTGGAGCAGGCTAGAGGTGGACGTTTACATATTTTGAATAAAATCATTGAAACAATTGCTGCGCCGAATGCAGAATTCAAACCGCAAACACCAAGAATTGAAGCATTCAATGTGCCAAATGAAATGATTGGTGCGATTATCGGACCTGGAGGAAAAATCATTCAGGCAATGCAAAAAGAAACAAATACTTCTATCACAATTGAAGAATTAGAAGGTGGTGAAGGACGTGTGCAAGTAATGTCCAACAATGCAACAGATATGAATGAAGCAGTTCGCAGAATTCGATCCATTGCGTTCCCTCCACAAGTGGAAGAAGGAGCAGAATACGAAGGAAAAGTGAAATCTGTGAAAGATTTCGGTTGTTTCGTTGAGATTCTTCCTGGAACAGATGGACTAATTCATATTTCTGAATTCTCATGGGAGAAAGTAGCAAAAATGGAGGACGTTTGCAACGAAGGAGATCTATTGAAATTTAAAGTTGTTGGAAAAGATCCAAAAACGAAAAAATGGAAATTATCTCGTCGTATCTTGCTTCCAAGACCAGAAAGAAAAGAGGAAACTCCTCAAGCATAATTTATAAAGTACCGCGAAAGAAGGGATTCACCGCGGTGCTTTTTATATAACTTAGTTGAACGAAT
>CAIYXD010000250.1 GCA_903930085.1 uncultured Flavobacteriia bacterium | reverse complement strand
CCACAAAATCGCGCATTACATAGTAATTATCCAAAGAAAGGTCTTGCAGAGCATCGCCATCTGGCTTGCGCTCAATATTGTATTCTTCAAAAATCGCCGGCCAGTTGTCGCCATGTTTTTGGAATAATTCCCAAAGTACCGTGCAATCTTCAAATCCTGCGTTCATTCCTTGTCCATAAAATGGAACCGTTGCATGCGCTGAATCGCCCATTAAAGCAGTTTTTCCGCTTGCCCAAGGATAACAACGGATAATTACCAAAGAAGACAAGGGGTGATCTTCCCAAGCGTCCGCGATATTCGGCATCATATCGTAAAAATCAGGGAAAACCGTTTGGAAAAATTCGTGCACCGCTTCCTTGCTCGTTAGTTTATCAAAGGAATAATCGCCTCCTGTATGCGGCATAAATAGCGTACACGTAAAGGAACCATCTTCATTTGCCAATGCAATAATCATAAAGCGACCACGCGGCCAAATGTGCAATGCATCTTTGTCCATTTTGTAGGAACCATCGGCATTTGCAGGCAATAAAATTTCGCGGTAACCATCTGCCACAAAATTCTGGCTGTACTGAAAACGATCCAGTTTTTGCATGGAATTGTAACGAACAGCTGAAAACGCTCCGTCCACGCCAAATACTAAGTCTGCTTTTGCTTCAAAGGATTCTCCCGTCAAGGTATTTGTCAAGGAAACGATGCCATTTTTCAAATCCACTTTTTTGCACTCGTGGTTGTAATGGATTGTTGCATTTCCTTTCTTTTCGGCCATATCCATCATCACCGCATTTACTTTTCCTCTCGCAACGGAATAAATCGCTTGACCTTCTGTACCATAAGGTTGGTACGTTAGATTTCCTTTCAAATCGTGCATCATTCTACCGTACATTGGAATTCCAATTTTACGGATTTCATCTCCAACACCAACCTCATCCAAAGCTTTCCAGCCTCTCGTGGAAAGAGCAAGATTGATAGATTTTCCAGCAGTAATTTCTGCTTTTCGAATATCGCTTCTACGTTCGTAAATGGTTACGATGTACCCTGCTCTGGATAAATAAACTGCCCAAAGGGAACCTACTAGTCCAGCGCCAATAATGATTACTTCTTTCTTGTTTTCCATAAATTCTAATTATCTTTTTCTCCAATGTTTGGAGTAGGAAGACTCGAAATAAGGATTTCGTTGCCTTGCCTGTTGTTTTTTCTTGTGTATTGCATTGCTAACTCTCCAAAGTACTAATCCGCCAATCAAAACCGCAACCGCTTGAATCGTCAAATTTATATAGGTCGAAGAATGGCTTAATTCTCCAGAAAATTTTGCTTTTATCAATTGTTGTATCGTTAATTCGTCCATTCGTTGGGTTTGGGATTAATGATTTGTTATTTGGGATGTGGAATTCATAATTTGGAATTTGTAAAATAAACTAATTCCGGTTCTTTGAATTTAACACCTTTGTATTCAGATTGTTTTAAATAATGCATAAAACCACCGATTTGATTGATCAGCGTTTGTGTTTTTAGAAGAATTTCGTCTGCTTTTTCTTTCGATACATAATTTCTATCCATTGCTCTGTAAATTTGAGATTTCACTTCGTGGCCAGATGCTTTACTGATAGATAAATATTGAATAAATTCTTTATTTCCGCCTCTACCGAACCCTTCTGCAATGTTATCCATTATGGATCCACTTGAACGATTTATTTGATTCACTAGTGCAAAATCTTTTGAAAATTCGTTTACAGAAATCAAACTATAAATTTCTTTACAAAGCTCACGTGCTCCTTGCCAAACCCCTAAATCTTCAAAATTTTTTATCATTCTCTTACTATTTTTGTGACATACTCCATTTAAGTTAATCACAAATTTTTTAAAAGGAACTGCAATTAAAAATAAATTCCTAACCACCGCAGACAGCATCGACTAAAAGGAGTTAATCCTGAATCCTCAATCCTGAATCCCGAATCTTGAATCCTCAATCCTCAATCCCGCCTACTGTATTGCTTTTTCCAATAGTTGTCCGAACCAATAGCAATCTTCAAAGGAAGTATATAGCGGCGCTGGCGCAATTCGTATCACATTTGGTTCCCGCCAATCTGCAACTACTCCTTCTTCCGTCAACGCATCAAACAATGCTTTCCCTTGTCCTTGTGCCATAATAGACAACTGGGCACCACGTTTTGTTTTATCGCGCGGCGTAATCAATTCAAACGTACAACGCGCTTTGTTTTTTTCGGAAATCGTATCGATTACAAATTCAAGGTACGCTGTTATTAAATCCCGTTTTTCGCCAATGCGTTCCATTCCAGCTTCTTCGAAAATATCCAAGGATGCCAAATGTGCAGCCATTCCTAAAACTGGCGCATTACTCAATTGCCAACCTTCAGCACCTTTCATTGGATTGAAACCCGGTTGCATCAAAAAACGCGTTTCTTTATCGTATCCCCACCAACCGGCAAAACGCGGTAATTCCGGATTGTAAGCATGGCGCTCGTGGACAAACATTCCACTTACTCCGCCAGGCGAAGAATTCAAGTATTTGTAACCACACCACGCCGCGAAGTCAACTCCCCAATCGTGGAGTTTCAAATTGATATTTCCAGCTGCATGCGCTAAATCAAAACCAACGATGGCTCCGACGTTGTGTCCGGCTTTTGTAATAGTTTCCATGTCGAATAGTTGTCCCGTATAATAATTGACCCCGCCAATCATTACCAGCGCCAATTCATCGCCTAATTCTTCGATTTTTGCCAAAATATCTTCTTCCCAAATCAATTGTTCGCCCTCTCTTGGAAAAACTTCCACCAAATTTTCCTGAAGATTCAAACCATGAAATTTCACCTGAGATTCCAAGGCATATTGATCGCTTGGGAAGGCTTTTGCTTCACACAAAATTTTCGTTCGTTTCTCAACAGGACGGTAAAACGAAACCATCAATAAATGCAGGTTTGTCGTCAAGGAATGCGTTACAACCACTTCAATCGGCAGCGCTCCAACTATTTTTGCAGCTTTTTCCGTTAGATTTTCATGGTACGCAAACCACGGTCTTTTTCCTAAAAAATGGCCTTCCACGCCAAATTTTGCCCACGCATCCAATTCTTCCAGAATGTACTCTCTAGTAGCCTTTGGTTGCAAACCAAGCGAATTTCCAGTGAAATAACGGATTGGCTTATCGTGAAATGTTGGGATATAGAATTTATCTCGGAATGCTTTTAATGGATCGTTCGCGTCCATTTCTTGAGCAAAAGCAAGTGAATTTTGAAATTGACTCATTTTGGATAAACCTTTAATGGTTAACTTTGTTTAATAATTAGGCAAATATACATATAATGAAAAGTACAAGCGACATCAAACGGACGACATCTATTGAATTATTTGAAAAATCAAAAACCTATTTTCCGGGTGGTGTAAATTCTCCTGTTCGAGCGTTTAAATCTGTTGAAGGTACGCCCTTATTTATCAAAAAAGGAGACGGTTGCCGCATTTGGGACGAAGACGATAACGAATTTATAGATTTCTGTTGCAGTTGGGGTCCGCTTATTTTGGGACACAACAACCCAAAAGTGTACTCCAAAATTGTTGCTGCGTTGCAAAATGGCGCGAGCTTTGGAGCACCAACACGCTTGGAAAATGAATTGGCAGAATTGATATTATCCCGCAATCCATACATTGATAAGTTACGGTTTACAAGTTCTGGAACCGAAGCGGTAATGTCTGCTTTGCGCTTGGCGAGAGGATTTACAGGAAAAGATAAAGTAATCAAGTTTGAAGGCTGCTACCACGGACATTCGGATTCGTTGTTGGTAAAAGCTGGCAGCGGATTGGTTACGTTTGGAGCATCTTCGAGTGCTGGCGTTCCGGAAAGTTTTGCAAATGAAACCCTGGTTCTTCCTTTGAATGATTTAGCTGCTTTGCGCGCTTGTGTTGCCGAATTCAAAGATCAAATTTCTTGCGCTATAATCGAACCAATTCCAGCAAATAACGGTTTATTGCTGCAAGAGAAAACCTTCCTTTTGGAATTGCGCAAAATCTGTACAGAAAACAACATACTACTTTTCTTCGACGAAGTAATCTCTGGTTTTAGAGTTGCTTTTTCCGGTGCTGCTGAATATTATGGTATTGCACCAGATATTGTAACGTACGGAAAAATTATCGGTGGCGGATTGCCCGTTGGCGCGTATGGTGCGAAGAAAGAAATAATGGCTTTTGTATCGCCCGACGGACCTGTTTACCAAGCTGGAACATTGTCTGGAAATCCGGTTGCAATGGCTGCTGGAATTGCGCAATTAACCGAATGTGCGCAACCCGGTTTTTACGAAGATCAAGAAGCGCGCACATCCTTTTTTGTGGATATAATAAATACCCACGCAAAAGCAAAAGGATACAATTTTGAGTTGGTTTCTATTGGTTCCATTTTCTGGTTGTCATTTGATGGAAAGAAGCGCATTCATAAAGCGGAAGAAATCAATCCGGATATGACAGGTTTTAAAAATATGCACCATGAACTGTTGAATCGTGGCATTTATTTAGGACCTAGCGGCTACGAAGTTGGATTTATTTCCTCTGCACACTCTAGAGAAATTTTAGCGCATTCTGCAGCAATTTTCTGCGAAGCGTTGGATGTTATTTTTTAATTTTCACCGACAAAATTATCGACCAAAAAAGTAAACATGCATTGGAACGAGGAAAATAGTACACTGACAAAAGAGTTTGTTTTTAGCAGTCAAACAGAATTAGCAGCGTTTTTTCAACGGGTTGCAGTGCTTGCAGATGCGGTAAACCACCATCCGGATATTCTTGTTTACAAGGCTTTTCAGCTGAAAATTTCCCTCACAACGCACGACAAAAATGCACTTACCGAAAAAGATTTTGAATTAGCGAAGCAGATTGACAGCGCCTACACTGCGTTTAAAGAAGAGAATTAATTCTTGTTTTTTTCATTGCAAGCTGCCTTTCGCTTGAGCATTTCCTGTCCATCCATCGTTTGGTAATCGGCGCAAGCTGTCTTTTTGGCTTGCTTCAATTCCATTAATTTAGCAGCCTTTTCCTGCGTCATTTCTTGCTGGAACAATT
>CAIYXD010000249.1 GCA_903930085.1 uncultured Flavobacteriia bacterium | reverse complement strand
TGCAATTGCAATTAATTGCCTTTCACCATCACTCAATTCTGTGGTGAATCGCTCTGTGAATTCTTCCAGACACAGCGTGCGAATCGCATTTTCAACGTGTTCGATATCCGCTGCACGCAAACGTCCAAACGTATCGGTGTGTGGAGTTCTTCCCATTGAAATATATTCTCTTACAGTGAGGAATTCTACGCCATCAAATTTTGCTTCCACAAACGCTATTTGTCGCGCAAGTTCTTTTGCTTTATACGAAATCAAGGATTTGCTTTTCAGCATAATACTTCCAGATAAAAGTGTTTTTTCGCCTATTAATGTATGCAGAAAGGTTGTTTTTCCCGATCCATTCGAACCAATCAAACTGTAAATTTCTCCAGCTTTTAAAACTAAATCGCCTGTCTGAACCAATATGGTTTTATACCCAATTTCAGCGGAATGGAAGTGTATCATTTGAGGCGCTTTAAAACAATTAATATAATCAAAGGTGCGCCAATAAGGGATGTAAACGCATTAATTGGCAGCGGAATGATGGATTCCAGTAATTGTATACTACTGTCTGCTAAAACTAAAAATAACGCGCCGAAAAGCAGATTTGCCAGTAGTAATTTCCTGTGCGATTGTGTCTTCAATAAAATGCGCGTTACATTCGGAACAGCCATTCCAACAAATGCTATTGGTCCGCAAAAAGCTGTTGTTAAACCGGTTAAAATTGCAGTTACGGTTATAGTTAAAACCCGAATTCGTTTTATATTCAGCCCTAGAATTTCGGTGTTTTTTTCACCGATAACCAAAACATCTAATGGTTTAACAAGGAAAAAACACATTGAAATCCCTATGACAAAGAAGAGTAAAATTACAGGTAATTGATCAAATTGGGTTTGTTGCAATGAACCCATTGTCCAAATGGTAAATGCTTTTAATTCCTGAGCGGAACTTACAGCTTGCAGTGCGGTAATAATCGCACCGGTAAAACTTCCTAGCATTAAGCCAATTAACAAAAGCGAAATGGAGGATTTTATATACATTGAAAGTCCGAGTAGGAGGAAGCCAAAAATCAAAGCCCCAAAAAGAGCACTTGCAATTAATCCAATATCGCTTTGAAAAAATGAAAAACCCGTGAGCAAGGAAAGCGCAACAAGTAAACTAGAACCTGAATTTATCCCTAGAACATAAGGTCCTGCAAGTGGATTATTGAAAAGTGTTTGCATCAGCATTCCAGAAACCGCTAATGCAGCGCCCGCAACCATCGCAATAACCAAGCGTGGAATTCGAAATTCGCGTGCAATTAATTGCTGAGTGTTTTTTACATCGAAATGAAACATCGAATCTAAAAATTCATTCCAACTTAGTTTCAATTGTCCTGAAAATAAATGCAGTACCATTGCCCCAAGTAGCAACAGACAAATGGTAAAAAAGAATACTAAATCTCTTTTTTTTAAAGCCATTACTTGAGTTTTTGGTAAAAATACATCCCGCTTTTTTGTTTGAATTCCGGGTGCAAGATACGGAGTAAATCGGAAAGAACATGGTGAGGCTCAATTGCGCTCATCTCCCAAAAGAGATTCATGTTGGGGGAATAGCAAAATGTTTTTCCTTGGCAGAAAGCCTCGATATAACTTGCTTTCTTATTACTTTTCCGCACAAGTTCTAAAGTTGAAAAACCAGCATTCAACCAATAGTCGGCTTTGCGATTTTCCGCCAAAACGCGTTCTAAACTCATTTCAACGCTTCCAGTTCCCTTTGTTTCACCATAGCGGTAATTTGCTTGAGCGTCCCGAAATAGTTCTGCAAAATAACTTTCGCCTGCTGGTGCATACCAAAAATCTCCAAGAACGTTTCCACTCAAAACAGTTGGTTTACGCGTGAGTTTTTTCGCTTCTTTTTTTAAGGAAATATATTCTTTCTCCATCGTGGAAAAATAGGATTTCGCTTTCGTTTCTTTTCCGATGAGGTAACCAAACAATTTTATCCATTCTGCCCGACCAAGAGGATGGTTTTCTTTCCAATCGTAATTGGACAAGCATATGATTCCTGCTTTTTCCAATTGGTTGGAATGCGGGAAATCCTGCCCAAAACCGCTGTAAATAAGCACTTCGGCTTTGGAATTGACAATAGATTCAAAACGGAGCATTTCTTCGTTTCCAAAAGCACGAATACGTTTTTTCTTTAGTCTATCCAAAACAATTGAGTTGTGAATGTATTTTTTATCCAAAACACCAGTTATCACATCCAAACCATCTAGTTTAGAAAGCATTCCTATATGTGTTCCACTCAATGTAATCATTGATTTTACTGGCGTTGAAATACGAATATAGTTTTTGGGTGTTTGTGTATTTTTTTCTGGTGTTAAAAAAAATCGCTTGACCGTTTTATTTTCCGGATGGTAAATATGCACTTTTACGGCGTTGCCACATTCCAGCAGCTCTAGCGTTTTTGCGTATTTTATCTGGTTTTGGTAACTTTTTCTTTTAGCACTTGTGTTAGTTTCCCTGCAAGCGGTGAGAATCAAAATAAAGGTGAAAAAAATAAAGCGAAAATTCATGGTTCAAATTTCGTAATATATTGTGATTCTTCAGCAAAATAGCACTGAAAATTAGGCATAAAAAAAGTCCCAGACAGAATCTGAGACTTTCATGTATTTTAAGTTTGGATTATTCTCCAACAACTTCAAATTTGAAAACAGGCTTAACTCCTTTGTGAAGGTTTGCTTCAGCCTCAAATGTTCCAACTTCTTTAATTGGCTCGTCCTTGATTTTAAGTGATTTACGATCGATATCGAAACCAGCTTTCTTCAATGCTTCAGACAATTGAACTGTATTCACTGAACCGAAGATTTTACCGTTTTCACCAGCTTTCGTAGCGATAGTAACTGTAACTGCTTCTAGTCTAGTTGCAATTTCTTGCGCTTCAGCCAACATTTTTGTTTCCTTGTGCGCTTTTTGTTTCATTACCTCTGCGTGCGCTTTTTTAGCGGATGCAGTTGCAAGAACACCATATCCTTGAGGAATTAAGAAGTTACGACCGTAACCAGGTTTTACCGTAACCACATCATTCGCGTATCCAAGTTTGTCTACGTTTTTCTTTAGTATTACTTCCATTTTTTTAAATTTATCCTGTTAAACAATCAGCTTATTTCATCATATCTGCAACATAAGGAAGTACAGCAATGTGACGAGCACGTTTAATTGCCTTGTTTACTTTCTTTTGGTATTTTGCAGATGTTCCAGTGATTCTACGTGGTAAAATTTTACCTTGTTCGTTGATCAATTTCAATAAGAAATTAGCATCCTTGTAATCGATAAACTTAATACCGCTCTTCTTGAATCGGCAATATTTATCTTTTCTGATCTCGATGTTAATCGGAGTCAAATAGCGAATGTCGTTTTGTGCCATTTTTACGTTTTTTTAAAGGTTAATAATTAAGCCTCTGCTGGTGCAGTTTTCTTTTCGCCCATTTTAACTCGACGACGTTCCGCCCAAGCTAAATGATCTTTTTCCATTCTAACAGTTAGAAAACGCATGATACGCTCATCGCGCTTCATTGCTAATTCTAAACCTGAAACGACGCTGCCTTCAGCCTCGAATTCAACCATGAAATAAAATCCGGTTGATTTTTTTTGGATTGGATACGCTAATTTGCGTAATCCCCAGCTCTCAGAGTGCTTTACTTTTCCACCCAATGACGTAATTTCGCCTTCGAATTTCTGCACTGCTTCCTTTGCCTGATCATCAGACAAAACGGGAGTTAAAATGAAAACAGTTTCGTAAGAATTCATACTTGAAATGTTTATGTTAATAAAAAATTAAGGTTGCAAAATTAGTGTTTTTTTCTGATAATCCAATTTTGTTCTGATAATAATGCAAATAATTACTGAGAAATTCAGCTTTTATTTACCTATTCACCCAGAAATAGCAATAATTTCCAATTGCCGAAACCTTTGTTTCATTCAAAATTACTAAATTCGCACACGCAATATTTTTGTTTAAAACAAATACATCAATACATTATGGTTTTCGACTTAGAAATGATCAAAAAAGTGTACGCCAAGTTTCCGGAGGCTATTGAAGCTGCCCGAAAAGTTGTTGGCAAGCCTTTAACACTTTCAGAAAAAATCCTTTACGCGCACTTGTGGGAAGGAAATGCAGTAAATGTCTACGAAAGAGGAAAGTCTTACGTCGATTTTGCACCGGATCGTGTAGCAATGCAAGATGCAACAGCGCAAATGGCTTTGCTGCAATTCATGCAAGCTGGAAAGAAAAAAGTTGCTGTGCCTTCCACTGTGCACGCAGATCATCTTATTCAGGCAAAACTTGGCGCAAGTAAAGATCTTCAGGAATCCTTGAATCAAAACAACGAGGTTTTTAATTTCTTATCTACGATTTCCAATAAATATGGTATCGGTTTTTGGAAACCAGGCGCTGGAATTATTCACCAAGTCGTTCTTGAAAATTATGCTTTTCCCGGTGGAATGATGATTGGAACGGATTCTCATACGGTAAATGCCGGCGGACTAGGAATGGTTGCAATTGGTGTTGGCGGTGCGGATGCTGTAGATGTAATGGCAGGAATGGCTTGGGAATTAAAATTTCCTAAACTAATCGGAGTGAAATTGACTGGTCATTTAAGTGGCTGGACTTCCGCTAAAGATGTAATCCTGAAAGTAGCAGATATTCTTACTGTGAAAGGTGGAACTGGTGCTATCGTAGAATATTTTGGCGATGGTGCGATTTCTCTTTCTTGTACCGGAAAAGGTACGATTTGTAATATGGGCGCTGAAATTGGCGCTACTACCTCTACTTTCGGATACGATAATTCTATGAGAAGGTATTTAGCAGCAACCGGAAGACAAGAAGTTGTAGATGCTGCAGATAAAATTGCAGAACATTTAACGGGAGATGCAGAAGTTTATGCACATCCAGAAAAGTATTTTGATCAGGTAATTGAAATTAATCTTTCTGATTTAGAACCGCATATCAACGGACCTTTCACACCGGACAGAGGAACTCCAATTTCGAAAATGAAAGCGGAAGCCTTGGCGAACGAATGGCCAATGAAAGTGGAATGGGGATTAATCGGTTCGTG
>CAIYXD010000248.1 GCA_903930085.1 uncultured Flavobacteriia bacterium | reverse complement strand
CAACAAACGCTTTTTTGCTGGATTTGCAACACACCATTTAAATACACCGAACGAATCCATGATTATTGGTGATTCTAAATTACCAATGCGATTCACAGGCCACATGGGTGCGGAAATACAATTGGGTACGAAATCAAAATATTCGAATACTACTTCTATCATGCCAAATGTTATCTACCAATACCAAAATGGATTTCAGGAATTAAGTGTTGGAACATATATTAAGTATGGTGCATTCAATGCTGGAGCTTGGTACAGAAATAGAGATGCTTTTATTTTATCTATCGGAATCAATACAGGAAAGTTCAAAATAGGATACAGTTATGACGTAACAGTTTCCAAACTCAATAATGGTGTTTCCGGCGGGTCGCACGAAATTTCAATGGGAATTAATGTTAATTGTAAATCCAAACCGATTTCCTTTAGAACCATTTCTTGTCCGTCTTTCTAAATAAAAATTGTAACTTTTTTCGTTATTTACGTTAAAAGATTAAATTTGCGAAGTGAATAGTATGAAAAAACAAATCAAAAATATGCAGTTATTCAAATTCATTGCAGTCGTAATTGGAGGAGTAATCCTTTCCTCTTGTGCGAAAGAAGGCTCAACTTCAACAGGTTGGGATTATAATAATCCAAAATCGGGTGGTTTTCAAAAGGTTCCTTTTGTTGATCAAGAAACTGGTCCTGGGCTATTATTGGTTGAAGGTGGAACGTTTACAATGGGCAGAGCAGAACAAGATGTGATGTTTGATTGGAACAACCGCGCAACAAGAGTTACTATTTCTTCTTTTTACATGGATCAAACGGAAGTTACCAATTTTCACTGGTTAGAATACTTATATTGGATTTCTCGTGCATACGAATCCTATCCAATGGTGTATAAAAATGCATTGCCAGATACCTTATGCTGGAGATCGCCGCTTGGTTTCAATGAAAAATTTGTTGATTATTATTTAAGACATCCTGCCTACAGAGATTATCCAGTTGTTGGTGTTTCTTGGTTACAAGCAAATGATTTCTGCAAGTGGAGAACCGATCGTGTAAACGAATATATCTTAGTTCGCGAAGGAATTTTATCTTGGAATACAAAACAAACAGATGCTAACACATTCAATACAGACGCGTATTTATCGGGGCAGCACATTCCAATTAATGCGGAAGCAAAACGTAACGATGAGAACTACCACCGAGGTTTAGTTGATTTAAATCCAATTAAATTCGAAAACGGCGAAGGTCGCTATGCGAAAATGGAAGATGGAATTCTACTTCCACGCTACCGACTACCAACTGAAGCGGAATGGGAATTTGCTGCGACTGGTTTAATTGGGAATTTACAAGAAGGAACAGAAAATATTTCAGAACGCAGAATTTATCCATGGAATGGTCACTGGGTGCGTAACGATGACGAGCAATTCCAAGGAGCTATTCGCGCAAACTTCACAAGAGGACGTGGTGATGCAATGGGCGTTGCAGGAAACTTAAACGATGGAGCAGATATTACAGCTCCTGTTGAATCCTACTGGCCGAATGATTATGGTTTATACCACATGGCAGGAAACGTCTCAGAATGGGTTTTAGATGTTTATCGTCCTTTATCTTCTGAAGATTTCGATGAGTTCCGTCCATTTAGAGGAAATGTTTTCAAAACGAAGCTTTTGAATAGCGAAGGAACTGTTGAATTGAAAAATGAGCAGGTTATGTATGATGTGCATGGTATGAAAGAATATTTGAATGAATTTGAAAGAGTTCGTTACCAAAGAGTTTCTGCAGCAAAACACGATCCTACTTCAAAAGAGTTTTCAACGTTGAATGATACTATTATTCCAATTGGATTAGCAGCAAACGTAAGTTCAAGAAACCCTGTTAAAAGTGGTTATGCGCCAGATCCATTTTATGTCTCTAGTAGAAAAGAAAAAGATTCAGTAGAATTAAGCCTTTTATACAGAATTAACGTTGTATTAGACAAAGCGATTAAATTGAAAAATGAGAAATTTGATAACGAAGCTTCTACTGTAATTAACGACGAATTATTTGATGGTATTTTTGATACAGATACACGTGTAGAACAAGGATCTGGAGAAGAATATGCATTTGAAGTCGTTTCTATGCTGAGAGAAGGTTTCAAATATTTCATCTTGGATACACCAGGGAAATTAAAATATAGAAATGTTACGGAAGAGGAAAATATTGGACGTTCCAATTACAGACGCGATGACTATATAGATTATTTAGATGGTGATATCGAAAGCTCAATTTATTTTGCAAACGATGATCGCAAGAACAAAATTAACCAAGCGAATCGTGATCCGAATTTAGTAATGTACCAAAACCAACACGAGGAATTTGATTTAGATGGTGGACCTATCAAACCATCCGGTAGAACATCTTGGCCAACTACCTTAGTTTCGGATAAATCCAGAGTATACAAAGGTGGTTCTTGGAAAGACCGTGCATATTGGTTAGCTGCTGGAAACAGACGTTACCTAGACGAAAGACAATCTTCTTCCACCATCGGTTTCCGTTGTGCGATGGACAGAATTGGAAGTCCAGTAGGCATGAACTACGGGAATTCCAAAAAGAAATAAATTCAATTTGAATAAAATTAAAAGCCCGTTTTTAGCGGGCTTTTTTATGGAATAAAAATGAAAGAATTATTCGAACTTTTTTATGCTACTTCCGGCGTTTGCACAGATACGCGGAAAATTGAAAAGAATTGCCTTTTCATTTGCCTGAAAGGGGAAAATTTTAACGGAAACACCTTCGCTGAAAATGCACTTAAGGAAGGAGCTAAATATGTCA
This sequence comes from uncultured Flavobacteriia bacterium, assembly GCA_903930085.1. GTDB lineage: Bacteria > Bacteroidota > Bacteroidia > Flavobacteriales_D > Crocinitomicaceae > M0103. The sequence goes on along the minus strand of CAIYXD010000248.1, from coordinate 7,110 downwards.
TTGTAGACGAAGTTTCCTATCAGACCAATGCATCCATTTATTTGGTGGAAAACTGTTTGCTATTTCTTCAACAATTGGCATCCTTTCACCGTTCTAAATTTGACATCCCAGTTATTGGAATCACTGGTAGTAATGGAAAAACAAGTACAAAGGAGTTAATCAACTGCGTTTTGTCCCAAAAATATGCAGTCCTTTCTACAATTGGTAATTTGAACAACCATATTGGCGTTCCACTAACTTTATTGAGACTTAATGTCGACCACCAAATTGCACTAATTGAAATGGGTGCAAATAAATTCAAAGATATTGCTGAGTTGTGTGCTATCGCAAAACCGAACTTAGGAATTATTACAAATATCGGGAAAGCGCATCTCGAAGGATTCAAAGACTTTAATGGCGTATTAGCAACAAAAAAAGAGTTGTATACTTCAGTTTCTGAACAAAATGGTATAATTGTCTACAATAACGACGATACTATTTTGATAGAAAACAAACCGATATCTGTTGAAGAGTATAGTTACGGAACACACTTAAATTCATTCGTTCGTGGAAAATTAATCGGACTTTCACCATACATTGAAATGACCTGGAGTCACAAAGATTACGATTCACCGGTGATTCAGACCCAGACAATTGGAAAATATAATTTCTACAATTTTTTAGCAGCGATAACTTTTGGAGTAATATTGGATGTTTCGCACGAAAAGATCAACCAAGCAATTCAAGATTTTGCGCCGGATAACAACCGTTCTCAAGTCAAGATTACCAATGAAAATACATTAATTTTAGATTGTTATAATGCGAATCCTTCCAGCATGCTTTCCGCATTAGAGAGTTTTGAATTACACGCAAAAAAGGAAAAAATCTTTATACTTGGCGACATGCTTGAATTAGGAGAAGAATCCCACATGGAACACCAACACATTGCATCGTTTGTTGAGAAAGCTGAATTACGAGGATATACCGTCGGTCCCTTGTTTCAAGCTGTAGAATCTCCAAATTTTATCAAACAATTTTTAACGAAACAAGAAGCTTTACATTATTTTTCAGCGTTCCCATTGACCAAAAATCTTATATTACTCAAAGGATCCCGAGGAATTGGTTTAGAAATCTTAGAAACAAGTCTATAAAAAAAGGGAAGCTTTCACTTCCCTCCTACTTATACTAAATTCTGTTACAAACTATTTTACCGAAGCAATTAAGCTCCTAAAACGCCTCTTGAAATAACAATTTTTTGCACTTCAGAAGTACCTTCGTAAATTTGAGTAATCTTAGCATCACGCATCAAACGTTCCACATGGTATTCCTTAACGTAACCGTAACCACCATGAATCTGAACAGCCTCTGTCGTTTGTTCCATCGCAACTTTTGACGCATATAATTTCGCCATTGCACTGGATTGACCATAATCTCTTCCCATATCCTTATCGATTGCAGAACGGTAAACCAATAGCTTTGCAGCTTCAATTTCAGTTGCCATATCAGCGATTTTAAACGCGATTGCTTGGTGCTTGTATATTTCCTTACCAAACGCTTTTCGTTCCTTGGAATAAGCAACAGACAATTCAAATGCGCCACCAGCAATTCCAAGAGCTTGAGCAGCAATTCCAATTCTCCCACCAGCAAGAACTTTCATGGCGAATTTAAATCCAAATCCATCTTCACCGATTCTGTTTTCCTTTGGAACTTTCACATCATTGAACAATAAAGTATGTGTATCGCTTCCACGAATCCCCATTTTATCTTCTTTTGCGCCAACAATAAAACCTTCCATTCCTCTTTCAATGATGAAAGCATTGATGCCTTTGTGTCCAGCTTCCACATTCGTTTGTGCAATTACCAGGTAAACAGAAGCAGAAGAACCGTTTGTAATCCAGTTTTTTGTTCCGTTTAATATGTAATGATCCCCATTATCGATTGCAGTAGTTCGCTGAGATGTTGCATCCGAACCAGCTTCCGGTTCTGACAAACAGAACGCGCCAATTTTCTCCCCTTTAGCAAGTGGAACTAAATATTTTTGTTTTTGCTCTTCCGATCCAAACTTTTCCAATCCCCAGCAAACCAAAGAATTATTTACGGACATACAAACAGAAGCAGAAGCATCTACTTTAGAAATTTCTTCCATTGCCAAAACATACGACAAAGTATCCATTCCGCTACCGCCATATTTTGGGTCAACCATCATACCCATAAAACCCAATTCTCCGAGTTGCTTCATCTCTTCCACAGGAAAACGTTGTTCTCTATCCCTTTCAATAACTTCTGGCTTCAAAACATTTTGAGCAAAATCTCTTGCTGCTTCTTTTACCGCCAATTGCTCTTCCGTAAGTTCAAAATTCATACAATATCTTATTTTAATATTTATATCTCAATGGTTGCAAATTTAAAGGAATTATTTTATTTTTCACCTTTAAAATAGTATGAGAAAATTGGAAATTATTGGATTGATGTCTGGAACCTCCTTGGATGGAGTAGATTTGGCACATGTGGAATTTGAACTATCCGATAATCAAGCACATACGTTTCGTCTCCTGCACAGTGAAACGTACCAATTTTATCCAGAAATTCTTGAGAAATTAATTGACGCACCAAACTATTCTGTTCCAGCAATGTGCATGTTGGATAAAGAACTTGGGCATTTTTTTGCAGACTGCGTGAATAATTTCATTCAAAAAAACAACATACAAAAAAAATCAATTGCTGCGATTGCAAGCCATGGGCAAACTATTTTGCACCAACCAGGCAATGGATTCACCTTGCAAATTGGTTGCGGATCAACAATTTCTTATGAAACTGGAATTTCCGTTGTTAACGATTTTCGTTCAAGAGACATTATTGCTGGTGGTCAAGGTGCACCGTTAGTTCCAATTGGTGATTTTGGATTATTTGGTGGATTGGCTGAATCTTTTTTAAATATTGGCGGATTTTCAAATGTTAGCTTCAAAAAGAATAACGCTATTCTAGCATTTGATATTTGTCCGGGGAATTTACCTTTAAATAAATTAGCACTTTCAAAAGACCTAAAATTTGATAAAAATGGCGAAATAGCAGCCTCCGGAGAAATAAATTTCTTTTTATTGGACTTACTAAATTCTTTGGAATACTATGCCCTTTCTGGTCCTAAATCGCTCGGGACAGAATGGATGGAGGAATATTTTTATCCTTTATTGAAATTTGACAAGGAAATTGAAAATAATTTAAGGACAGTTGTGGAACACATTGCTATTCAAATAAGTCAAAAACTAAATGAAAACAACCTGAAATCGGTTTTTATTACTGGTGGCGGTGGAAAGAATAATTTTCTGATTGAACGGATTGCACATTATTTCAATGGAGAAGTGGTGCTTCCAGGAACAGAATTGATTGATTTTAAAGAAGCCATTGTTTTCGCTTATTTAGGAGCACTTTATCTAGAAAAAATTCCGAATGCCCTTGCTTCCGTTACTGGCGCAGAAAAAAATACAATTTGTGGTGTTTTGCACATTGTAGGTTAAAGAATTAGCTCCTTTTTTACTATTTCTTAATCAAAAGATAGCATTTCTTTACAAAAAAGATGCACTTCGCATTGTTTTACTTTGTTAACTTTGCATGCGTTAAACAAAAAGAAATATGAAAGATTTACTAGAGAAATTTGAGAATAAACGTCCAGAAATCGTTTTCGAATGGAAAGATTCAGAAACGGAAGCGGAAGGATGGGTTGTAATCAATTCTCTTAGAGGTGGCGCTGCTGGCGGAGGAACACGCATGCGAAATGGATTGGATAAACGAGAAGTTGAGTCGCTTGCAAAAACGATGGAAGTTAAATTTACCGTTGCAGGTCCGCCAATTGGTGGTGCTAAATCCGGAATTAATTTTGATCCGAAAGACCCAAGAAAAGAAGGCGTTCTAAAAAGATGGTATGCTGCCGTTACGCCAATATTAAAACATTACTACGGAACTGGTGGCGATTTGAACGTAGATGAAATACACGAAGTGATTCCAATGACTGAGAACTGCGGTATTTGGCATCCGCAAGAAGGTGTTTTAAACGGACATTTTCAACCGAAAGAAGGGCAGAAAATTAAAAGAATTGGTCAATTGCGTCATGGCGTATTGAAAGCTTTGGAAGATCCATTGTATTCCCCGGATGTTTCCAGAAAATATGTCGTTGCTGATATGATTACCGGTTATGGCGTCGCTGAATCCATTAAGCATTTTTATGCAATTTGGGGTACTTCGACGGGCTCAATATCCCAAAATTCTGTCGTTGGAAAAAAAGTAATTGTTCAAGGTTGGGGGAATGTTGGATCTGCAGGAGCATATTATTTAGCGCAACAAGGAGCTAAAATAGTCGGGATTATTGACCGAGTTGGCGGATTAATCAATGAGAATGGATTTTCCCTAGAAGAAATAAGAACCCTTTTCCTAACAAAGAATGGAAATGAATTGGCGCATTCGAATTTAATTCCTTATGACGAAATGAATAGCAGAATATGGGATTTAAAAGCGGAAGTTTTTATTCCATGTGCTGGATCAAGAATGATTACAGAAGACCAATTGAATCGGATGATTGCTGGAGGTATGGAAGTTATTTCATCTGGCGCAAATGTGCCTTTTGCAGATCCGGAAATTTTCTTCGGACCTATCGCAGATAAAGCGGACAATACTATATCTATTATTCCAGACTTTATTTCCAATTGTGGGATGGCAAGAGTATTTGCTTATTTGATGAGTTCTGATCATACTGAAATAACGGATCAGGGAATTTTCACCGATACGAGTGACACCATCAAAAAAGCACTTGTAAATGCACATACTAAAAATCCTAAGCAGACTGGAATCGCTAAAGCTGCTTTCGAAATTGCCTTAAATCAATTAGTTTAATCTATAACTTGCCATGGAAAGTTTTATAATTCTGGTTTTCTTTATTGGATACATTGCAATTGCACTGGAACGCGTTACCAAATTGGACAAACTTATTCCTGCTTTATTGATGATGAGTATTTGCTGGGCAACTATTGCGCTTGGACTAGATTCTTTTTCCAACTGGTTTGATCCACAATCTGGAACCTTATCGGATATTCGTAATTTTACTTTAGAAGCAAAAAAAAATCTTCTGGAGGTAACGCTACTGCACCATATTGGAAAAACGGCAGAAATACTTATTTTCTTGATAGGCGCAATGGCGATTGTTGAAATGATTGACCATTTTGATGGATTTGGTGCAATCAAAAAAATGATTAAAACCAAAAAAAAACGTTCGCTTCTTTGGATTATTTGTTCTTTTGCTTTTGTATTATCCGCCATCATTGATAATTTAACCGCAACAATTGTTTTAATAAGTATTCTAAGAAAAGTTATACCAAATAAAGACGACAGAATGTGGTTTGCTGGGCTTATCATCATTGCTGCAAATGCTGGTGGCGCGTGGACTCCGATTGGTGACGTAACAACTACCATGTTGTGGATGGCTGGAAAAGTTACATCGGGTAAATTAATGACTTTGTTATTTCTTCCATCGTTAATATCTGTGCTTGTTCCATTAATTATCGCCTCCAATTTTAAAATATTCAATGGATCGATCGAAGAAATTGAAACAGTTGAAAAACAAAATAAATACAGCGCTTTAATGTTGTTTCTTGGCTTATTTCTGATCGTTTTTGTTCCAATATTTAAAACAATTACCCACCTTCCTCCTTACATTGGAATGCTATTAGCTTTATCTGTTTTTTCAATTATTGCAGAAATAATAACCAATAGAAATTTCACACTCACACAATTGGAAGGAGAAAATCAGGTGCTCGGACCAACAATGAAAGCACTGACCAAAATTGAAATGCCCTCCATCTTGTTTTTTCTAGGAATCTTAATGACAGTTGCAGCAATGGAAACCTTGGGAATCATTTTTACTTTTGGCGGACAAGTTAGCGCTGCAATTCCTGAATATGTTTTTGTCACACTGCTTGGAATTAGCTCCTCCATTATTGATAACGTTCCGCTGGTAGCAGCAAGTATTGGGATGTTTCGGGACGCAACGGATGCAACAGTTTGGCATTTTATAGCGTACGCAGCAGGAACAGGCGGAAGTATATTAATCATTGGTTCTGCAGCCGGAGTTGTAGCAATGGGAATGGAAAAAATCTCCTTTTTCTGGTATTTCAAGAAAATCTCCTTGCTCGCACTGATTGGTTATCTTGCAGGCGTTGGGGTTTTTATGGCTATTAGCTAAATTTGGCGTTAGCATTTCGTTAAAAACCAACGGAAAAATAGTTGGTAAATGTTTTCAACAATTCGATGCCATTAAATATTTCAAAGGTGCACCTTCATAAACCCAAAATAATTTATTTTTGTGAGCGCAAGTCTTTTAACTACTTAAAAACTTGTGTGAAGTAGCGTTACTAGAAGAAGTTCTCATACAGACTGAAAACGGATTCTTTTAATTTTAATTTAACAAACAGGTTATAAAATATTGCGGATTGAATTACAATATTTTTACTGTTTTAACGTAACTAGAGTATGAGTTTTACATTTTTATTACAAATTACGACAGGTGAAGCACCTGCAACAGGAGTGAAAGATGTTCCATTATGGGATATCATTGACCAATCAAATGGTGGAATCGGTTGGCTTATAAACCTTATACTACTACTTATGTTTGGTTACGCCATTTTTGTTTTTGTGGAACGGTATCTAGCATTATCCAAAGCTTCGAAAGAAGAACAAGGGTTTTTGGAAAGAATCAAAACAAGTATTTCAAGTGGTAGAATTGACGAAGCTAAAGCATTGTGTGATGCTTCACAAAGTCCAATTGCGCGGATGCTAGCTAAAGGAATTAGTCGCATTGGTGCAAAGAATGAAAGTATCGCTGCAACGATTGAAAACACGGGTAAATTTGAAATTTTACGCTTGGAACAGCGTTTAAATTACCTGGCAACTGCTGCCGGAGCTGCGCCGATGATTGGTTTCCTTGGTACAACTGTCGGAATGGTCGTTGTTTTTATAGATTTACAAAATGCTACGTCCTTAGAGTTAAAGATTATTGCTCCTGGGATTATGACAGCAATGGTTACTACTGTTGCCGGTTTAATTGTTGGTATCATTTCTTTTATGGGCTACAATTTCTTAGTTGGT
>CAIYXD010000247.1 GCA_903930085.1 uncultured Flavobacteriia bacterium | reverse complement strand
CTATGAAATAAATAAGCATTGGAAGGTAAGTGAGTCTTATCGCATAAATACTTATTATTAAGTCATTTGCAACTAATACTCCAATAAGGATGTTGTATAAAACGTACAAAAAGAAGAGCTTGTCTAAAAAATGTTTTGTTTCGAATCCCGTCTTTCTAAATTGTCTAGCAGAAAAAACCAAAACCACTATAAAGCAAACTTCTGGTAAACTTGAAACGATAAATTCTAGAATATTCGAAGAGGAGCTAGTCCCAACCACCAAAATTCTGATAGTTGGAAAAAAAGCCAGAAACACAAAGAATAAGAAAATATAATTTTCTTTTATATAATTTAAAATTCGCATAGTATACGTTTCACACTTGTTTACTACTCTTTTATTAGGCGCCCTAATTTAAGAGAAAGGTCATTTTTTAACGCTATTCTAAAAATCCAAAGTAATACGATCGTTATATAAACGACTTGGGTTATGGTGATCACAAACAAAAGGATTATCAAATCTTTAAAATAAATTCCAACAACCACTAACAAAATTAAAGTTAGGATATTATTTACAATTGAAAGATAAAGCATTTCTTTTTGTTTGTTTAAAATAAGTGGAATTTGAGAAAGTGGCGCTCGAATAAAATCAAGACAAATCCATGGACAAATTATTTGTGCATAAACTCCTGCTGGTGACCATTCTTCGCCGAAAATCATTCCGAACAGAAAAGGACCGAAGAGCAAGATCACCACCAAAACCAAAGCCATTAAGAGAGAGGTTTGAACGATAGTTTTTTTCATCAAGGGAATAATTCCTTTCGATGAATTGTGCAAATCATTGGCTTCTTGATAAAAAACTTGTGAAATCGATCCACCAATAAAATTCATTGGGGCAATTAATATTCGAATTGCCAAAGCAAAAATACCCACTATTTGTTTTCCGAAAAGAGCAGAAATAAGGTAAATCAACCCATTTATTTGTGAGGCGTCCATAATGGACTGAAAAGAATTAATCAATGGGAAGCGCTTGTATTTTTTTCCAAACTCTTTCATTCTTGCAAATGAAATACTCCTTCGAATATAATTCCAGTCTTTTCTAATTTGGTAAAATAACAGGAGAATATTGACAAAACCAGCAATCAATGTTGCAAGTAACAAACCGTTAAATGTAACCTTCAACAACCCATTCAACAAGGAAAAGCCATTTGTGGAGGCCGCAGAAACAATTTTATTCACAGCAATTTCATGGTACATCTTTCGTCTATTAAACCATGCATTCACGCTTTGAATGATTCCCAAAAGAAAAACAAAAAATGGAATAACATAATACCAAATTCCAAAATTTTGATCAATCCAAAAATAATCAATCACGGTAAAAGACGCGATTAACACTACTAAAAACAAACAATTTACAAGCAGACTCAGAACAAAAACATTTGCTGCTTCTGTTTTTCGTTTAGGGAGAAGAATCGCTAGTTCATATCTTCCTCCTGCGATTAGCGCCAACATCGCGAAAACAGAAGATATAAGTGTGAATTCACCAAATTCTTCGCTTGTATATATACGCGTCAAAGCTGGCGAAATTAAAATACTAATCAGTTGCGCAATTGCCGTTCCTGTTATTAGTTTCAGAATATTTTTTGTGAGTTCCGAACGTTTACTCACTTGCACATTTTTCTTTGGCAAAGCATATAATTTGCAACAAATTTAGTATAAACCTGAGTTCGATGCTAAATTATGTTCAGATCGCTTAAAAATATTCAGATTTTAAGCGAAGAGTTGAAAGAATGACGGGTCATTTCAAGACTTTTCAACGACAAAGGTCTGTTTTTTCAACCCTAAAACAATTACGACCCTTCATTCCATAAAATAGAATACCCGCCTTAAAAACGAAATATTCTTGCGCTGAAAAATAGCTTTTCAATGGATTTCCAAAAAAAACCACCTAAACATCAAACTTTTTAGTTAGCCAAATTGTCCATCCCAAAACGTAAGCAAAGAAAAAAAACTGTCCAATACTCACAACCTTTAAAATTTCGGGAAACGTTAGATTCCACGCTGGAAAAATCTCTCCGATTAAAAGTGTAAATACCATTATTGCCGTTCCGAATAAACTTAAGATGAAAAATGCCCGTTGTTTTTTCAAAATTAGTGGGATTTGAGAAATTGGGGAAACCAAAAAATTCATCATTAACCAAGGTGCCATACTTTCTGAAAAACGTCCTGCTTCCCTCCACGGTTCTCCAAATACAAATGCAAATAGGTCACTTCCAGTAAAAAACAAAAGCGTAAATGGAACAATTGAAATTGCAAAAAGGATTAAGATGGTTTTCTTAACTAACGGAAAAATTGGCACACCTTCATTTACCATTCCTGCAGCTTTGTTAAAAAACACTTGACTGATGGAAACGCCAATTAAGCTGATTGGTAAGCGCAACATACGATAGGAAAAATCGTATAAACCTAAAATATCTGATTCAAAAGTATATAGTAAATAAAACGCGATAAATAATTCTTTTCCTAATTCAATTAGTACATGCGGTAAATTTATTTTTGGAAACGCAGCATATTGTTTTGCGATCGCAAATTTTCTGCCCTTCCACGAAAATGGTTTGTTCTGTTTATTTACGTTAAAAAATGGTTTGACAAAAACGATTGAGCTTGTTATAATTCCCATTAAATAAGCAACTATTAATCCTTTGTATCCCAACGAAAACAGTGCTAGAGCAATTGCGGTGACAGAGTTGAAAAGCGTTAAAAACACCTTTGAAACACTGATACTGCGAAAATCCTTTGTTCGAATTGCCCACGTCATTCCTTGGTTATTCAGCGCAAGAAAAAGAGTTCCGAATGGAACCAACGCTAGTATAAACAAAATGTTTGGGTCAGACCAAGTATGAAAAGAAAGTAAAAATACACAGCATGAGATAATAAGAAAAACAATACCCGTGATTTTCAAAGTCACTTGATAGAGCGAAAAAGCATGCTCTTCTCTTTTTGGCAGAGGAAATGCTAGTTCAAAACGAGCAGTTGAAATAACTGCTAAAAAACCGACAATTCTAGAGAATAATGACAGATAAGACATTTCCTCAGGCGCATACAAACGAGAAATTATTGGTGAAAGTGCATAAGCGATTAATTGAGCAACAACAGTTCCTGAAACGAGAATCAATACGGATGAAACAAAATCAGTTTTTAACCGCCCAAGCATACATTAATTTTTCAATGACCCAACATATTCTTTAATTCCACTATTAAAATCAAACTTACAGTCGTATTCCATTAATTGGGTAATTTTAGAAATATCTGCAAGAGAATGCTTCACATCCCCTGAGCGCTCAGGTCCGTTTGTGATTTTCGTGTTTTCATTATAAAGACTGTTCAATCTCAAACTTTCTTGAATTACGTGAAGGATTTCGTTGAGAGAATAAGCCGCGCCGCATGCCACATTGAAAACTTCCCCTTGGATTTTCGTATTAGTTGCGGATAATGCCAAAAGATTGGCGTGTACAGCATTCTTCACATAAGTAAAATCTCTCGTGTGCTCTCCATCGCCGTTAAGTATGATTTCTTGTCCGTGTATCATTTTATCAATGAATTTTGGAATTGCGGCAGCGTAAACACCATTTGGATCTTGTTTAGGACCGAAAACATTAAAATAGCGCAAACCAACTGTTTCCATTCCATGCAATTGGCTATACACCTTTGCATACTTTTCATTGAGTGATTTGGTAACAGCGTATGGAGAAAGTGGATTTCCTTCTTCGCCTTCCTTTTTTGGTGAAGTTGGAGAATCACCATAAACCGAACTTGAACTCGCAAATACAAAACGTTTAACGCCAGATTCTTTTGCTGCGTGCAGCATATTTAAAAATCCAGTTGCATTTACAGCATGAGTATTGTGCGGGAATTCAATTGATCGAGGCACTGAACCTAAAGCTGCTTGGTGCGAAATTAAATCAATTCCCTCCATTGCATTCAAGCAATCCTCGTAATTTCGAATATCTCCATCAATAAAAGCAAATGATTCGTTGGAATCAAATTCTGTTAAATTCGTTCGTCTTCCAGTTTCTAAATTATCAAAAACAGAAACTTTTGCACCAAGATTCAAAAGAGCCTCAACCAGATTAGAACCAATAAAACCAGCTCCACCGGTAACTAAAACACTTTTTCCCTTTAAACCCTCTAACATTGTATTGATTTTGTTATTTAGCGTAATTTACAGATCTTTTTTCACGAATTACCGTCACTTTTACCTGACCAGGATACGTCATTTCCGTTTGAATTCGTTGAGAGATTGCAAACGATAATTCATCCGCTTTTAAATCCGTTACCTTTTCTGCTTCCACTAAAACACGCAATTCTCTACCCGCTTGAATAGCGTATGCCGTAGAAACTCCGTCGTAAGAAAGTGCAAGAGATTCCAGTTCTTTAATTCGTTTGATATATGCTTCAACAATTTCTCTTCTTGCTCCAGGTCGCGCGCCAGATACGGCATCACAAACCTGTACGATTGGAGAAATCAATGTTGTCATTTCGATTTCATCGTGGTGGGCACCTATTGCGTTTAAAACTTCTTGTTTTTCACCATACTTTTCCGCAATTTTCATTCCTAGGATTGCGTGCGGTAATTCCGGCTCATCGTCTGGAACTTTACCAATATCGTGCAATAATCCAGCTCGTTTCGCCAATTTAACATTCAGACCTAATTCAGCAGCCATTGTTGCGCACAAGTTTGCAACTTCTCTAGAGTGTTGCAAAAGATTTTGTCCATAAGAAGAACGGTATTTCATTCGTCCAACCATTCTCGTCAATTCTGGATGCAAGCCATGAATTCCAAGATCCATTGCTGTTCTTCGACCTGTTTCTGCAATTTCTTCGTCCAATTGCTTTTTCGTTTTTGCAACCACCTCTTCAATTCGAGCAGGATGAATTCTTCCGTCCGAAACTAATTGGTGCAATGCCAAACGTGCAATTTCTCTTCTAACTGGGTCGAAACAAGATAATATAATTGCTTCTGGTGTATCGTCTACAATAATTTCCACTCCAGTTGCTGCTTCCAGTGCACGAATGTTACGTCCCTCTCTGCCAATGATTCTACCTTTCACTTCATCTGATTCAATATTGAAAACAGAAACAGCATTTTCAACTGCTTGTTCCGTTGCAACACGCTGAATAGATTGAATTACGATTTTTTTAGCTTCTCTGTTTGCGTTCAACTTCGCTTCTTCCGTGATATCCTTGATATAGGTCATTGCGCTAGTTCTTGCTTCGTCTTTCAATGCTTCCATCAAATGATTTTTAGCATCTTCTGCAGACATTCCGCTTATTCTAGACAATTCAGCAACTCTTTTTTCCTGAATTTTTTCTAGTTCTAGGTGCTTTAAATCAAAAGTAACAACTTTCGCTTCCAGTTCGGATTGGTTTTTTTCCAAATCACTTTCCTTTCTACTTACTTCTTCGATTTTTTGCGCTAGTGTCTTCTCTCTTGCTTTTGCACGATCTTCTGTGGATTGCAGACGACGTTCTTTTTCTTTCATTGCAACTTCGTGCTCTTCCTTCAATTTCAAAAACCGTTCTTTAGCCTGAAGAATTTTTTCTTTTTTAATGTTTTCTGCTTCTAATTCTGCTTCGCGAATTATTTGGCTTCTTTTGTTTTTCAATAAAACATTTTGAATGAAGAAGACAGAAACTGCTCCACCACCAAGTCCGATAATTAGACCTATTACTAATTCCATTTTTTTCAATTATTAAATTATACAACGTTCCAAGCTGTATCGAAAAAATGAAGAAGGGAAGAAAAATTAAATGGTTATTTCAACAAATCTATTTCAGTTGAAAGTTCGTTTAGCTTGCTTTCAATCTCGGAATAATCAGGTTCAACCGGAGCTGAAACAGCAGTATTTGTTGATTTTGTAGCGAGCTGTAATGCAGTCATTGCAAGTAAATCTTGCATATCTTTCACCGCATAATTGTCCTGAAGCATTTTAATTGCTTTATTAATATCTTCTGCAGCTTTCGTAACCTTCGCCTCTTCACCGCTATTAACAGTGAGTGGATAGGTTCTTCCGGCAACGACGACTTTTAAGGACAATTTACCCATTCGTTATTTTTTTAACTGACCAATGCAGTATTCAATTTCCTTCACCAATTCATCAATTTCATCTTCCTTCTTGCCAAAAGACGGAATAGAAACCTCGACAACTTGACTTTTCGCCTCTTCCAATGCCATTTTAAGGTCAGAAATCTCACGGAGGCAGGCTGCCTCTTTTTCTATAAGATTACTTTCAATTTCCTTCAATGTACGCAATTCAGCAAGCAACGATTTGTTCATTTCTCGCTCCTCAGTCAATTGAAAAAATAACGCTTTACTTTTAATGCGAATTTCCTCTATACTTTTCTGAATACGTTCTGTCATTAGTTTTGACTTTTTACAAAGTTAATATAGTAAGTAATATGCACAACAAATTTGTTTCATTCTTGTAATTATTTTTTCAAATTCGTACTTTTGATTCATGTCATCTATTGCTTGTTCCTTTTATTCGCTTCTTATTTTCGTCTTAATTACTTGTTCTGTTGGTTTTTCCCAGGTCGATAATCCGAGTAATTTTCATTCTCCATTAGCTATTCCGCTTGCAATTTCTGCGAATTTTGGGGAATTACGACCAAATCATTTCCACATGGGTGTAGATTTTAAGACAAACGGCGTGGAAGGGATTCCGCTTTATGCCATTGAAAACGGATTCATTTCGCGGGTAAAAGTTTCGCCTTACGGTTATGGAAAAGTAATTTACATCGATCATCCGAATGGCATAACCAGCGTATATGCGCATTGCTCAAAATTTAAAGGAGCCTTGGATTCTTTAGTTAAAAAAGCACAAGAAAAAGAGCAAAGTTTTGAGGTTGAAATCTATTTTACGCCTGCGGACAATCTGGTAAAAAAAGGCGATTTAATTGCCCTTTCCGGAAATTCAGGAAGCTCTACTGCTCCACATTTGCATTTCGAGTTGCGCGATACAAAAACGGAAAATGCGCTCAATCCATTGGTTTATGGTTTCAACATTGCGGATCATGTCGCACCTGAAATAAAAGCACTAAAAGTGTATAGTGTAACAACAGAAGGCTATCAAATTCCAGGTAAATCTAAAATAGCACCCGTTTCAAAGGGTAAGTTTGGCTACTATATTGGTGGCGATCAACTGCTAATTCCTGCAGACTATTGCAGTGAAAAAGGCGGCGTTGGATTTGCATTTGAGGTTGTTGATCACGTGG
>CAIYXD010000246.1 GCA_903930085.1 uncultured Flavobacteriia bacterium | reverse complement strand
GATATCATTGTCGTTCAATAAAGGTGAATTCAACGCTTCCTGCACAGCAAGTGTAGCACGATTTTCTCCTTCCGCTGAAGCGCTTCCCATGATTGCATTTCCGCTGTCCTTCATTACCGTTTTCACGTCGTTGAAATCGACATTGATAGCGCCAGTTACAGCAATTACTTCTGCAATTCCTTTTGCTGCAGTTGTTAAAACATCATCTGCTTGGGAGAAAGCGTTTCCAATGGTAAGATTTCCAGAGATTTCGCGCAAACGCTCGTTGTTAATTACCAACAAGGTATCTACGTTTTGACGCATTTTTTCTAGTCCTTCTTCTGCTTGTTGTCTTCTTTTTCGTCCCTCAAAATTAAAAGGCACGGTAACGATTCCAACCGTCAAAATCCCAAGTTCTTTTGCTACTTGCGCGATAATTGGCGCCGCTCCAGTTCCGGTTCCACCACCCATTCCGGCAGTAACGAAAACCATTTTAGTATCTTTCGAAAGTAAATTACGAATGTCTTCAATATTCTCGATTGCTGCATTCATTCCAATTTCAGGAATTGCGCCAGCTCCTCGTCCTTCGGTTAACGAAGTTCCAAGTTGTATTTTGTATGGAACAGGCGAAATATCTAGTGCTTGTCTATCTGTGTTGCACACGATAAAATCTACACCAATGATTCCTTGATCATACATGTGGTTAACAGCATTACTACCGCCACCTCCAACACCAATTACTTTGATGATTGAACTTGTGTCTCTTGGTAAATCAAATTCCATACTCTTTTGTTTTAATTTGTTGTTGTTGCTAGTTACTTGTTGTTGTTTCTTTTTTTGCTGGAGGATTAGAAAAATTAATCTTCTGCAAAGAATATTTTACCTTTTTTCAAAATTGTTTCGAAGAAAGATCCTGTATTTTTTTCGGAGTGGGTTTTAACAGCGCCATTGCTTGCAGGCTCAATCATTTTCCCATTTTTTTCGAGTGCTTCAAATCCCTTTAAAACCAAACCAATTCCTGTTGAATACATTGGGCTGGTAAGGTTTTCAATGTGATTATTACTTGCCAAATGTTCTGTAGGATAACCAATTCGTGTATCCATTGCAGTAATGTATTCAAACAATTGACTGATGTGTTTCATTTGGGCACCGCCACCTGTAACAACGATTCCACCAATTAATTTTTTGCTGTATCCGGAGTTCAAGATTTCGTAGTGCACCAAGTCAATGATTTCTTCCATTCGCGCTTGAATGATGCTCGCTAAATTTCGAACCGTAATTTCTCTTGGCGCTTTTCCGTGTAATCCTGGAATGCAAACAATTTCATTTTCCAGACTTTCCGAAGCCAATGCGGAACCAAATTTAACTTTCAACGCTTCCGCTTGTCGCTTGAGAATGGTGCAACCTTCTTTAATATCTTCGGTGATAACATTTCCGCCAAAAGGAATAACGGCGGTGTGACGAATTATTCCTTCGTGGAAAATCGCAACATCGGTTGTTCCGCCGCCTATGTCTACTAAAACAACACCAGCTTCTTTTTCTTCGTCAGAAAGTACTGCATCTGCAGAAGCTATTGGCTCTAAGATAATTTCTTTAACTTCTAAATTCGCTTTTTGAACGCATTTGTTGATGTTCAACAATGCACCAACATGTCCAGTAATGATATGAAAATTAGCTTCCATTCTTCTACCCAACATGCCGATAGGATCTTTAATTCCTTGTTCGTTGTCGATAATGTATTCTTGCGGTAAAACCGTAATTATTTCTTCGCCTGGCTGCATGACCATTTTGTACATGTCTTCCACCAAAGCATCGATATCTTTTTGCGAAATTTCGTTTTCGATTTCGTTTCGCGTATGAATTCCTCTGTGTTGTAAACTTTTTATGTGTTGTCCGGCAATTCCAACATTCACCACACGAATCGTTAACTCACCTTCAACGCGTTCTTGCGCTTCTTCCACAGCAAGTTTTATCGATTGAACCGTTTTTTCAATATTGGAAACCATTCCACGCATCACCCCAAGGGATTCGCTTTTTCCCATAGACAAGATTTCAATCTTTCCATGTTCATTTTTCTTGCCTACAAAACAAGCAATTTTGGTAGTTCCAATATCCAGTCCAACAATAATTTTATTCATGCTAATTTTCTTTTTCTTCCGTATAACCGTTGACTGTCTTACAAACTATTTGTTTTTTGTATTTCAGACTTATTTCTTCATATTTGTTCCACCCTTCAAAAGGGATAGCTTCCTTGTAAAATAGTTTAAGTTTTTCAAACTTATCTTTCACTTCTTCGTCACTGTTTGCGCTTCCAAAAATGATCTTTTGCCCACCAACTAAAGGTATTAGCACAAAATCTCCATTTGATTTTAGATGAATTTGGCTAATTAAAGATTGCATTAGTGGATCATTACAAACATAAATGGAAATACGATACACTTGATCTAATTTTTGAATACTTTTCAAGGTTGGGTTGTTAATAATTTCTTTAACACTTTTTGAATGTATTCGATCCTTTATATTCCCACTTACTACTACTACGCGTGCGGTGTGCAGATTGGAGGATTTCATGATAATCCCGTCTTCATCCAAGTAAAAAGTTTCTCCAAAAGTGTTAAATATTCGAGCAATAGGTTTTCGTACTAAAACTTCTATTTTCCATCCCTTTCCGATGGAAGAAAATACTTTTACGGTCTTTACCTCCGACATCGATTGGATGTACTTTTCAATCGCTGAAGTGTTTAGTTTTTCCCGTTGTTGCCCATCGAAAACAAATCCTTTTCGTTTTAATCGTATGTATAGTTCATTCTTGGTTAGGAAGGCATTTTCTCCCGTAACGTGAATAATAATCTTTGGTTTTGAAACGATTGTTTCTTTTTGCGCGCGCTGTGCTACTAGGAGTAAAAATACCACTCCAAAACCCAATAAGCTCCAAGCCGCTATTTTCAACCATTTTTTCATTCCAACGCTTTTTTTAGAGGTGCTACTATTCGGTCAATATCGCCCGCGCCAATTGTCAAGAGAATCCCATCCTTTTTCTGTGAAAGATAGGTCAATGCTTCTGTTGGAGTGAGCAACTGTTTGCTAGAAATACTAATTTTTTCCAGTAATAAATCGCTGGTTATTCCCGGAATTGGTTCTTCCCTTGCTGGATATATCGGTAAGAGAACTAAATCGTCCACAAGCGATAATTCGCTGCTGAAACCTTCAAAAAAGTCTCTGGTTCGGGAGAATAAATGCGGCAGAAATACAGCAGTTAT
>CAIYXD010000245.1 GCA_903930085.1 uncultured Flavobacteriia bacterium | reverse complement strand
TGGGAATTGCGCCAAACTTTCGTGTTTTCCAATGAAATTAATGTGCTCGTAAATCTCATCTGAAATAACAACAATGTGCGGATATTTCACTAAAACAGCTGCCAAATCCTTTAATTCTTCTTTGGTGTAAACAGAACCGGTTGGATTACACGGCGTAGAAAAAACCATCATTTTTGTTCTTGGCGTAATTGCCGCTTCTAGCTGTGCGCCGTTTATTTTAAAGTCATTTTCTATTCCAGCATTTATAATTATGGGAGTTCCCTCCGCAACTTTTACGATTTCAACATAAGAAACCCAATATGGCGCAGGAACAATTACTTCGTCTCCAGGGCCAATTATGCTCAATACAACATTTGCAATCGATTGCTTTGCGCCAGTTGAAACAACAATTTGCTCTTTCGTGTATGTTAAATTATTATCGCGCTTGAATTTCTCTGAAATACTTTCTCTTAAATCATCGTATCCAGGAACGGGCGTGTACAGAGTGAAGTTGTTATTCATAGCATCTAGCGCCGCGTCCTTAATAAATTGAGGCGTAAAGAAATCTGGTTCTCCCAAACTCAATGAAATGATATCTTTTCCTTCCGCTTTTAATTCTCTACTTTTTCTAGACATTGCAATGGTTGCAGATTCTTCCATTGCCATCAGGCGCTCAGATAATTGTATCATAACTTCTTCTGTAATAATTTCTACAAATTTAAGTAAACTTAGGCTAAGAAGTGCGTGCTTATTCTAAAATTTAAGCAAGAATTCCATACGCAATTGTGGATAAAACAAGCAATTGTAAAAATTTCCTTTCCGTAGAATATTGTATGTTTGTAACCTAGCATGGAGGAAGGAAAAATTATTGATGTAAAACGCTTAATTGCGAGTAAAAGTCCGCGATTAGCGAAATGGCTTCCTGGATTCGTTATTCGTTATTTAAAAAGAATTCTGCACGAGGAGGAACTCAATGTTTTTTTAAATCGCACGAAAGAAGTTAAAAATATAGATTTTTGCGATGCATCCGCCGAATTCCTGCACATGAAGGTCAAACTAATAGGATTGGAAAACATTCCAAAGGAAGGACCCGTAATTCTTGTTATGAATCATCCTTTTGGCGGATTGGATGCTTTAGCGCTTGTTTCCGCATTGCGCGGACATCGGGAAGATTTAAAATTTATCGTAAATGATATTCTGATGAATTTGACCAATTTAGCAGACCTTTTTGTTGGCGTAAACAAGCATGGCAAAACCGAAAAATCAACGCGGCAGCAAATCATGGACGTATTTGAATCGCCGCATGCTGTATGCGTTTTTCCTGCTGGACTAGTTAGTAGAAAATCGCATGGCGTTGTGCGCGATTTGGAATGGAAAAAGACGTTTGTAACCTATGCAAAAAAACTTAACCAGCCAATTATCCCAATTTATATCGATGGTAAATTATCGAATTTCTTTTACCGTTTGTCCAACTTCCGAAAATTCCTTGGGATCAAGGCAAACATTGAAATGATTTTCCTTGTTCACGAATTATTCAAATTACGCGGAACAACAGTAACCTTAACCGTCGGAGAAAGTATTCAACCGGAAACCTTGAACACCAAACAATCAGAGAAAGACCTAGCCCAAGAAATTAAAGCGAAAGTTTACGAATTATCTACAACTACAAATTAATTAACTATGGAAAATACCATTGATCCGGTGGATAGAGAAATTTTAAAAGCGGAACTTTTACCAAAATATTTTGTTCGAGATACCCGAAAAGGATCCAACGAAATTTATATTATCAACCAACATACAGCGCCAAATGTATTACTAGAAATTGGTCGACTACGCGAAGTAACTTTTCGTGCTTCAGGCGGGGGAACTGGCCAGTCGGTGGATTTAGATGAATTTGACACGAGCGATTTCTGCTACGACCAACTGATTGTTTGGTCGCCGGAAGACGAAGAAATTGTTGGTGGTTACCGTTTTATAAAATGTGTGGATGCAATAGATTCGGTTACAGGTGAAATT
>CAIYXD010000244.1 GCA_903930085.1 uncultured Flavobacteriia bacterium | reverse complement strand
GTATTTATTCCGATTCTCACGTTTGGACCTTACTAAAAATTCAAAATATAGTTGGAACGTTTTTCTTTCCCAATTGTTGTGGAAGCACCATGTCCGCAATACACGATAGTTTCTTCGGGTAACTGAAATAGTGTTTCATGAATCGATTTTTTCAGGATTTCCAAATCGCCGCCCGGTAAATCTACACGTCCAAAACTACCATTGAATAAAACGTCTCCGTTAACGACAAATTGATTTTCTTCATTGTAAAAAACGACATGTCCGGGTGCGTGCCCTGGCGTACAAAAAACATCAAAGCTAATTCCACCAAAATTCAGCGTATCGTTTGCTTGCATAATATGTGTTGGTTCTGGCGAAATTTCATATCCTGAAAAACCATAAACGTGCGCATAGCTTTCTACAGCTCGCATTGTTACCAAATCATCGATGTGTAAATAATGATCTAAATCATACGTTCTTTGCACAAATGCATTCCCCAAAATATGATCGATGTGTGCATGCGTATTTAATAAAGCAAGCGGTTTTAAATTATTATCTGAGATAAAACCTTGCAGCATTTGTTGCTCACTTCGTTCATAGCATCCGGGATCAATGATTACACACTGCTTATTATCATCGTGCACTACGAAAGTGTTTTCCTGAAATTGATTAAAAGTAAAAGTTTCTACGTGTAATTTCATTCCTTAAAATTGAAATGCAAAGGTAAAGTATATTTTTGGAGAATTGGTTAGGCATAATCTTTGACAGCTTTGCGTATATTTGTAAAAAATCGTTTGTATGAAATATGTCGTAATTATCCTTTTGGGAATCGTTTTAGTTAGCTGCGGAGTAAAGGTTCCGTACACCAATGAAATTAGGGATGAATTTAGTTTGGATTCGGAGAAACAATTGAAAAAAGTTCAATTCTTCACATCTGCAACAATTATTTTGGAAAAAAGTAAGTCAACTGGAAATCAAGGAACTTCGGATGATGGTTCACTGGTAACAAGTTCAAATAGTGAGCAAAATAGGGTAATTATTCCTGCAAATACAAAATGTATTTTTGAAGGCTATGGTCCAAATGGCGAATTGATGTTGCGTTTTGAGACAGGAGTTGGAAAAACTATTTTATTTACTGTAAGACCAAATCAACAATCTGGAAAATATTTCCTGGTTGCAGAATGGGGACAAGATAAAGGTGGAAAATTGTCTTACGGCAATGAAACATATTATGCAACCTCTGCTAGTGGAAGCACTTTTCTAAAAGTTATTTTGAAAAAATTACAGAAAACAAAGCGAAAAGATAGAATTGTAAAAGGAATGAAAGTGTAATGTAAACTAAATGGTATCGAATGGCTGCATTAATTAGGTGCGGCCATTTTTTTAACTGTTTTTCCTGCAGGTGACCTTTTCTTCACATTAATTTAATCTACTTTACTTCTATTTTTTACTCTAAATGAACATTTTTGCTGAATGGAATTAATAAATCGGGAATTAAGTTGGTTGGCGTTTAATGAGCGCGTTTTGCAGGAAGCAATGGACACGAAGGTCCCTGTGGTTGAGCGCATGCGTTTTTTAGGAATTTACTCCAATAATCTGGACGAATTTTTCCGTGTTCGTGTAGCTAATATTCGACGAATAATAGGCGTTCAAAAGAAACAAATTGCAGGTTTCTCGGGCACACCGACGGAATTGTACAACGAGATTCGAAAAACAGTAATGAAGCAACAGCTGAAGTTTGAATCCACCTACCAGCAGTTGCTTTCTGAACTGGAAAAACATTCCATTTTTCATGTGGACGATACGAATTGCTCGGGAACCATGTTGGCGGAATTGAGTAATTACTTTAACACTAAATTGAAGCATGCGATTGTTCCGATTATTTTGGAAAAATCCACACCATTTCCAAGGCTTAAGGATTCTAGCATATATTTAGCCGTGCGCATGCTTTCCGAAAATAAAAAAACGGTCAAATTTGCACTTATAAAAATACCGTCTGAATTCCCACGATTTTATCGCATCAAGGAAGGGGAAAAGGAATATGTTTTGCTTTTGGATGACATTATTCGGCTGCACCTGAAAAATATTTTTTCAATTTTTACATTCGATACCGTTGAGGCGTATACTTTCAAATTTACCCGTGATGCAGAGTTGAACCTGGATGATGATCTTGCTTTTACACTAATTGAAAAAATCGAGAAAAGTTTAAAACAACGAAAAAAAGGAAAGCCTGTTCGGTTTGTTTACGATGAAAAAATGCCGAAAGACCTTCTCGATCATTTATTGAAATCGCTCAATTTAAAATTTGGAATTAATACGATTCCTGGAGGAAAATACCACAATTTCAAGGATTTTATGTCTTTCCCGTCCTTTGAACATCCGGAATTTTTGTATCCAGCACAACCACCGGTAAATCACCCGGATTTAGAAGGACAAAAAAGTTTGATAAAAACCATTTTAGCCAAAGATGTTTTGCTGCATTTCCCTTACCAGCGGTTCGATTATGTTGTAGATGTTTTACGCGAAGCAGCAATCGACCCAAAAGTTACTTTTATTAAGATAAATGTATACCGAGTTGCAGCGCATTCTCAAATAATGAATGCATTAATGTCTGCAGTTCTGAATGGAAAAAATGTAACTGTGGTGCTCGAACTTCAAGCGCGATTTGACGAGGAAAACAATGTGTTTTGGGCAAATAACCTGCGCGAAAATGGCGCCAAAGTAATATATGGCGTTCAAGATTTAAAGGTCCATTCCAAATTAATGCAAATTACCCGAGTCTCTAACCGCCAAGAACAACTTATTACTTACGTTGGAACGGGGAATTTTAACGAAAAAACCGCGCTAATTTATTCCGACATCTCCCTTTTAACTGCGAATATTGCCATATCAAGGGAAGTGAAAAAAGTTTTCCGCTTATTGGAAAACAACTTAGACCGTGGCATTTTTAAAGAATTAATCGTTTCGCCGTTCAACACGAGACGAAAATTCAATGCCTTAATCGATCAGGAAATCGCCTTCGCTAAAAAAGATCTTCCAGCATCCATTAGAATCAAAATCAATAATCTTACAGATCCAAAGCTAATTGATAAATTATACGAAGCTAGCCAAGCAGGCGTTAAAATTCAAATGATTATTCGTGGCATTTGCGGCTTAGTTCCCGGAGTAAAAGGAATGAGTGAAAACATTAAAGTTATCAGTCTTGTTGACCGCTACTTAGAACATGCACGATTTTTTATCTTTCGAAACAATGGAAATCCAATCTATTATATCAGTAGCGCCGATTGGATGGAACGCAACTTAGATAAACGGATAGAAGTTGCCTGCCCAATTGTAGATCCTAAAATTCAGTTCGAGATTGATACTGTTTTTAACTACCAATGGAAAGGCAGTGTTAAAGTAAGAGAAATTCGTAAAGATTTGAAGAATACCTATCGCAGACCAAAAGCGAAACCTTTTCATGCGCAAGTGGAATTATATAATTACTATAAAAACAAGGCAAACCAGGACTAATTTACGTGCGTTTTATGTCGTAAAATTTCTCGTTTTTACTTTATATAAATAGAAATGCTTTTTGATTGGTCTAGTTTTACAGCAGCACTTTCAAACGATGGAGCGCTGAATGTCTCTCTTGCATTATTGGAAAAACCATAGTTTTCGGTAGGGATACCAAGAATGTTTTTGTCCAGTTTTCCATTTTTATTTTTATCGTGAAATACAGCAATAGCGTAGGAGTTTTCGGAAAGATTATTGAAAGATATTTCTGCCTTTTTATTTTCAATCGGAATAATTTTACCGATGAATTGACCAGACATTTCAGGGAATTTATCCCCTTTGCGAAATAAACCAATATATGCTTTACCCGCATCGGATGGGAAACCGGAAATGGAAACGGTTAAATTCAATTTACCCGAGCGTTCAGCACCAAGGAATAAAAATGCACAAAAGATTAATGGAAGAATGTTTTTCATATTATTGAAACGCGATTTTAGTGATTTTGTTTAGTGCAGATCAATCTCCACACCTTTAATTTCTTTCGCTACAGGCGCTTTAGGTGCTATTTTTCCCAATTGGTATTGGAGAATAGTCCCAAGTGCAACTAAAAAACTTACATATAGAATTATTTTTATCAAATAAAACCTACTGGCTTTTTTTGGTATAAATCGCTTCAAATTAATGGTGTTTTCAATTTCCATGAAGTAAAATTAATTCATTTTATGTTACCTTTGAAACAGATGCAAAAAGACAACCATATTTTAATAACTGGGGGCGCTGGATATATTGGCTCACATACTGTTGTGGAATTAATTAGCGCCGGTTATACGCCAATTGTAGTGGACGATTTTAGAAACTCGAACAAATTCGTTCTACGCGGACTAGGTGAAATTCTTGGCGACGTTCCGATTATTCATGAACTAGATGTGTGTAATTATAGGGCCATGGAAGAAATTTTCCAGAAATATAATTTCAAAGGAATTATTCATTTTGCAGCGTATAAGGCTGTAGGAGAATCCGTTGCAAACCCATTGAAATATTACAGCAATAATATCGGTGGATTGACAACAATTTGCGAATTGGCGTTAAAATACGAAGTAAATAATTTTGTTTTTTCTTCTTCATGCACTGTTTACGGGGAACCTGAAGGTTTAAAAGAAGTTACGGAAGACACACCAAAAAGCGCGCCTAATTCTCCATACGGCAATACAAAATTGATTGGCGAAAGTATTTTGAAAGATGTGCAAAATAGCAATCCAAATTTTAAAGTAATCAATTTGCGGTATTTCAATCCTGTTGGTGCGCATCCTTCTGCTTGGATTGGAGAATATCCTTTGGGGAAACCAAATAATTTGTTGCCATTCGTTACACAAACTGCCATTGGAAAACACGACCATTTGACTATTTTCGGAAACGATTACCCAACGCCGGACGGAACATGTATACGCGATTATATTCATGTTTGCGATTTAGCAAGTGCACACGTCAAAGCACTTGCCTATTTGTTTAAAAACAACGAGCCTTGTTTGGAAGCTTTCAATATCGGAACAGGAAAAGGTACAAGTATTTTAGAGGTTATCACGATTTTTGAAGAAAAAACGGGTGTCAACTTGTCGTGGAAATTTGGTGAACGAAGAGACGGTGATGTCGTTGAAATATACGCAAATGCAGAAAAATCGACTAATTTACTAAATTGGCAACCAATTTACTCCATTGAAGATGCTGTGATTCATGCATGGGAATGGGAAAAAAAATTGGTGGAATATGTTTAAGAATGTTTTCTTATTTCTAGCACTGCTAACTTCGATTAATTCAATCGGGCAGCAAAAAAGCGAAGAATCAGCGCATATTTCTCGATTCAAACCTGGCGCAATGTGGTTTTACACCGGATTAAGACCAGCTAAACTTGAAAAGGTTAGAAAATACGATCGGTTAATTTTTGATCTCACTTATTCTACTTTTAGTGGTGATCTGAAAGTTTTCAAAAACAAATGGAATTCTATAGGAATCAATACTAGTTTTATCCGTGAATTTCCAATTTCAAGCGGAAACACGATTTCTTTTGGAACTGGATTGACACATTCTTTATTTAGAGTCGAAACAACAGGTCATTTATTTGCGCCGGATTCAAGTTATACCTATACAACGCATTCTGAAATTCAAACTTTTGCCCCTGAAACACGATTTTTAATCGGAAATTCATTTTCTATCCCCTTGGAATTTCGATTCAGAACAAAAGCTTGGAAGCATATTAAATTTCATGTTGGCGGAAAAATTGGGTACCAGGCAAACATTTATTCTAAGGTAATTTCAGAGGATAAAAATGGAAAGTATGTCGCGAAGGATTATTCTTTTGCGGATATAAATCCTTGGATTTATTCCGCACATATGCGCCTTGGTATTAGAAACTGGGCAATTTATGGCTCTTATAATTTAAACACTTTATTTTCCAATCGGGCCAGTACGCAATTGAATTTACTGCAGTTGGGAATTTCTATTTCTTTGTTTTAAGCATGCAGTTTATTGACACACATACCCATTTATTTTCCCCTTCATTTGATGAAGATAGAACAGAAACGGTTGAAAGAGCAATTAAATCCGGTGTGGAAAAGTTATTGCTTCCCAACATAGACTTAGATTCTATTGAACCAATGTATGCGCTTTGTGAACAATTTCCTTCCAATTGTTTTCCAATGATGGGTTTGCATCCGGGTTCGGTAAACGAGCATTGGGAAGAAAATCTGAAAATTATTGAAAAGAATCTGTTCACCCGAAAAAATTGTGCAGTTGGAGAAATCGGAATGGATTTATATTGGGATAAAACATTTTTACTCGAACAGGCCATTGTGTTCCGAAGACAAGTAGAATGGGCTAAACAGTTAAATTTGCCGATAGTAATTCATGCGAGGGAAGCATTTGATGAGATTTTCACCATTTTAGATGAATTAAACGATGCTACCTTGACGGGTGTTTTTCATTGTTTCACTGGAACATTGGAACAAGCACGAAAAATTGAGAATTACGGTGGTTTTATGCTTGGTATAGGCGGTGTTTTAACCTACAAAAATTCCGAACTAGTTTCTGTATTGAAAGACGTTTCATTGGAAATGTTAATTTTGGAAACCGATTCACCTTATTTGCCGCCAATACCCCATAGAGGAAAAAGAAACGAAAGTTCTTTTTTGCTGCATGTGGCAGAAAAGTTAGCAGATGTAAAAGAGACAACAGTGAAAGAAATTGCAGAAACAACCTCTAAAAACGCTTTGAAGATTTTTCAGTTGAATCGTTTACTAAATGAAACGCACATCTGAATCAACAAGTGATTCGGCGGCGTTAAACGAATAAAAAACTTTCTTATTATTGATGAAAAGAAAACCAAACGTACTAATAATATACACAGGCGGCACGATTGGGATGATAAAAGATCCTAAGTCCGGTCAACTGAAAAGTTTTGATTTTAAACATTTATACAAACATGTTCCAGAAATCAATCGTTTGTATGTTGCTATTACAACAATAAGTTTTGAGGAGCCGATTGACTCTTCGGACATGAGTCCAAATGGTTGGATTCAAATGGCGCAAACGGTCTTTGATAATTATGAAAAGTATGACGGATTTGTGATTTTACATGGATCAGACACGATGGCGTTTTCCGCTTCTGCACTGAGTTTTATGCTACAAGGATTGCGCAAACCAATCATCTTTACTGGTTCGCAACTTCCAATAGGAACAATTCGAACGGACGGAAAGGAAAATTTGATAACTGCAATTGAAATCGCGGCAGACACCTCGGAAGATGGACAGGCCATAGTGCAAGAAGTTGCTGTTTATTTTGAATATTCCTTATACAGAGGGAATAGATCTTCCAAAATATCTGCTAATCAGTTTGAAGCATTTGCATCTCCAAATTATGCAGAATTGGCAAAAGCGGGAGTTACGATAGAATACAATTACCCTAAGTTGTTTCGAACGCAACTGACGGAGTTAAAGTTTTCAGGAACCTTAAGCAATCAGGTTGGATTATTAAAAATATTCCCTGGATTTAGTGCTCAAATTTATGCAAGTTTATTTGACATCAAGTCAACCAAGGCAATCGTTTTAGAAACTTTCGGATCCGGAAACGCACCGGGCAATTTTGAATTTAGAAATTTCATTCGTGCTTATATCAAGGAAGGTGGAATTGTTTTGAATACAACACAATGTAGCTCTGGCTCTGTGAATCAGGGAAAATACGAGACAAGTTCCTTTTTTAGTGAAGTAGGCGTAATAAGTGGAAATGACATTACGACAGAGGCTGCAATCACGAAACTAATGTATCTTTTGGGCACAGAAACAAACACGGATAGTATTTCTGAATTGCTACAAATGAACTTATGTGGAGAAATAACAGAATTGGAACGTAGTGTTAAGAAATAATTAACAGAGTGCTACGTATAGAAATTTTAGTACTTTAGCTCCCCGTTAGATAAAAGGTATAGTACAAGTTTCTCGAAAACGTTTGAGAAATAGTTTAACATTGAAAAAAATAGAAATCCGAGCTAGAAAAATCTAGTTACAGATTAAACTATACGATTGGAGAGGTGTCCGAGTGGTTGAAGGAGCACGCCTGGAAAGTGTGTATACGCCAAAAGTGTATCGCGGGTTCGAATCCCGCCCTCTCCGCAAATAAAAAGTAAATTATATTTTATGAATTTGTCTTTTTATTTATTAGTGAATTATATTTTATTATTTTTGGCTTAAATTTAAACTTAAGAATACGATTAAAATTAATCTTTGTGAACATGAAAAAAGTAATTAGTTCTTTAGCTATTGCAGCAGTGATGACATTTGGTTTTGCAAATGTATCTTTGGCTGATTCATCAACAGTTGAAAACCAGCCAGCAAAAGATGTTGCTGCAGCTGCAAAAGAAGGTGTAACAAGTCCAGAAGCTACGGAAGAAGCTGAAGCTCCTGAGTTGGATTTCGTTCAAACGTTGAAACAAAAGTATATTGAGGGAGATCCATTTTGGATGACACCAGTATTAATTTGTATGATTATCGGTATGGCACTTTCAATTGAAAGAGTTGTTTACTTGAATCTTGCAACAATTAACACTAAGAAGTTTTTGAACGATGTGGAAGCTGCTTTGAAAAGTGGTGGTATTGAAGCGGCGAAAGATATTTGTCGCAATACACGTGGACCAATTGCTTCTATTTTCTACCAAGGAATTGACCGTTCCCCAGAAGGAATCGATATGGTTGAAAAATCAGTAGTTTCTTATGGTGGTGTTCAAATGGGACTTTTAGAAAAAGGACTTTCTTGGATTTCTTTATTTATTGCACTTTCTCCAATGCTTGGTTTCTTGGGAACTGTAATTGGTATGATTCAGGCCTTTGACAAAATCGTTAAGG
>CAIYXD010000243.1 GCA_903930085.1 uncultured Flavobacteriia bacterium | reverse complement strand
CGCAAGAACAATTTGAAAACGCATTGTTTACAGTGATTTCTAAACTTGATTCTGCTAAAACAATCTGGATTGAAGATGAAAATAGAACGGTTGGAAGTAGAGTAATTCCAGAAGGTTTTTGGAACCAGATGAAATCGTCCAGTAAAATTTTTCTAATACGAGATTTTGAAGAAAGATTAGACCAGATTATGTTAGATTATAGCCATTTCCCTGTAAATGATTTGATTATTTCTATGCAGCGTATCGAAAAAAGGCTAGGGCCGCAGCATGCAAAAAGAGCAATCGAACTCTTAGAGAATGGTGAAATTCGCGAAGCATTTGAGATTGCCCTTGTCTATTACGATAAAGCATACCTCTTTGGATTAGAAAAAAACAAAGCAGCAGAAATTATTATGTTAGAAGGAATTGGTTTAACGCATCCCGAAATAGCGAGTTTACTTTCAACCAAAAAATACGAAAAATAATAATATGGTAAAATTAACTTCCTATACAAAAGGCGGCGGTTGCGGCTGTAAATTACCACCAGAGGCATTAGGTGAAATCTTAGCAAATCAATATTCTTCCAATGAGTTTGGATTGGTTGTCGGAAATTCACGCGGTGACGACGCTGCAATTTGGGATATGGGAAATGACCAATATTTAGTCAGTACGACAGATTTTTTCACGCCCATAGTGGACAATCCGTATGATTTCGGTAGAATTGCAGCTGCAAATTCAATAAGTGATGTTTATGCAATGGGTGGTACTCCAGTAATGGCACTAAGTATTCTAGGCTGGCCTACAGAGAAATTACCAAACTCCGTCGCTGCAGAAGTATTGCGTGGCGCACGCGATATTTGTGCTAGTATTGGAATTGCTATTGGTGGCGGACATTCCATTGAGAATTCAGAACCTATTTTTGGTTTGTCTGTGAATGGAATAGTAGAAAAAAAGAACTTAAAAAAAAATACGGACGCTCAAGAAGGAGATATTTTAATCCTTACCAAGCCTATTGGTTCTGGAATTTTATCTGCGGCGATGAAACGGGGAATTCTCTCAGAATTGCAAAGTGAAGAATTGGTTGAGCAATTGTGTAAATTAAATCGAATAGGAGAGAAATTAGGCAAATTGGAAGCTGTGCATGCAATGACAGATGTTACTGGATTTGGAATCATAGGGCACACTATTGAGTTGGCAGAAGGAAGTGGATTAACAGCAGAATTAGAATACAACGCAATTCCATTGCTAAATGGTGTTGCTGAATTTGCCGCACAAATGATTTATCCGGATAATACGATGCGCAACTGGAAAGCATACAATCAAAAAGTTTCAGGAATTTCAGGTGAGTCTTTGCTGACATTGTGCGATCCTCAAACGAATGGAGGATTATTGGTCTCTGTTGATCCGAAAAATATCGGTTCTGTTACAGATGTATTGGAAGCATCTAATCAATTTTATTGCATAATCGGAAAACTTATCGCCAAATCGGACAAATCACTGTGTATTTTATAGTTGGGTAATGGAATCCGTTTACTTAGACAAAAATGGCTGAAACCTGCTATTTCGCAATTGCAATTTTCAATTTTTTGCCTTTAATTTTCTCTTTTGTTATTACATTTAGAAGTGCGCGTGCATTTTTACGTTTAACCGCAACGAAAGAAGAAAAGTCCATAATCGTGATTAAACCAATCGCTTCTTTTTTTAACCCGCCTTTTTGGCCAAGAAATCCAACGATATCGATTTTACTGATTTTATCTTTTTTTCCTCCGCTAAAATATAAGGTTGTCCATTCGCTTTCCTTAGGAATTGAATTTTGGTTGGAAATGGTGTATTCTTTTTCTGGAACCTCAATATATTCTGGTGTTTCTTCGTCAGAATTAAACAATAAATAGGAAGAGCCGTTTGCTTTCATTCTAGCCGTTCTTCCATTTCGGTGTATAAATGCTTCTTTGCTGTTTGGATATT
>CAIYXD010000242.1 GCA_903930085.1 uncultured Flavobacteriia bacterium | reverse complement strand
TCCAGAAAAAACTTCGCCTTATGAATTTTATCAGTTTTGGCTTAACTCTAGTGATGCAGATTCCGCAAATTATGTTCGAATTTTTACGTTGAAATTGAAGGAAGAGATTGCCTCGATAGAATCAGAGCACAATAAAATGCCGCATTTACGCATCCTACAAAAAGCGATTGCAGAAGATATTACCAAGCGCGTGCATGGCGAAGAAGCACTAGTTGTAGCAATTGCTGCATCAGCTATTTTATTTGGAAAATCAACTGCAGAAGATTTAAAAGCGCTATCTGAAAAAGATTTTTTTACCATTTTTGAAGGCGTTCAGCAAGAGCATATTTCCAGTGCAATTTTCGGAGATGGAATCTCAATTGTAGAGGCACTTTCTGCAAAAACAGGCTTTCTTGCCTCCAATGGTGAAGCCCGAAGAGAATTGAAAGCAAATGCGATATCCGTCAACAAGGAGAAAATTGGTGAAGACTTTATAATTCAAAAAGAACATCTGATTAACGGGAAATATGTGCTACTTGGAAAAGGCAAGAAACACAATTATATTTTAGTGGTAGACTAGTAATCTCGAAATATTGCTTGGGTTATTCTCTGTTTTTTTGTTGGATTAATTAATACAAATTCAGAGAATATGAAGAACGCATCCAAACAGACATAGACAAAAATGAATAAAATCAAAAAAGGAAAAATTGGATTATTGTTTTGGATCCTTACTAGTTTTTTAGGTTCCGTATGTGCAGTTGAAATTCAAAGATATTATTTCAATAAAATTTATGGTTTACATATCACAAATTTAGAAGGGATTCTATTTTGGTTTATTATTATGCTTTTTGTGTTAATTGTCAGTTCTCCATTAGTACTTATAATTTATCTATTAGGCAGAAAAGAATTGAATTTAACCAAGGTATTAATGACTGGATTGGGAATCAGTTTTATTTTATCCTATTTCATTACACGATATTTTACGGGAAGTTATTACGAGGCGTTTTACATAGTAGTTCCATATTTCTTTTTCGCTTTTATTTTCACTTTTATATTCATTAAAAAGGAACACTCTATATAAACTGGACTAGCGCCATCCTTCAAATCTTGCTTCTCTTCCTTTCGGAAGTCTCAGAAACAACGATAATATGAAATAAAATAATTTTATCTACGGTGTAATGATATATTAAAGAGTCGCGACGTTTCCGGCAAGAATCAAATCATGAACAGAATTTAAACCGAAAAACCAGAACCTACATTAATATTCAATTTCCCACAAAAATAAACCGTGTGCGGGAACAGATAAAGATGCTTTTTGGCGATTTTTGGATGCTGAAATGCTTTTTAACTCCTCCGGGGTAAGTTTTCCAGTGCCAATATCCATCAATGTTCCAACAATTGCGCGCACCATATTTCGTAAAAAACGATCGGCAGAAATTTCGAAATAAATACCTTCTTTGTCTTCCACCCATTTAGCTGTATAAACAGTACAAATATTTGTTTTTACATCTGTGTGAAGTTTCGAAAAGGAGGTAAAATCTTGCGTTCCGATGAGGTAACTAGCAGCCTCATTCATTTTCGATACATTCAAATCTCCAGGAAAATACAAGCTCGTTTCAGTTGTAAATGCATTTTTTTTGGCGTGTAAAAAATAACGGTAAGTGCGTTTTTTAGCATCAAATCGAGCATGCTTGTCGCTTTCAACTGCTTCAATTGCGTGCACAACAATTGAACTTGGAAGCATTCGATTTAGTTTAAATAAAAACTGCGCTATTTCAGTAATTTCAAGTAAATCGACGTGAAAAAAATAGTGCTGCGCATGCACGCCACTATCCGTTCTGCCGCAACCGACAATCGAAATGCTCTGATTGGAATAGATTTTAGATAATGCTTGTTCAATTTCTTCTTGTACAGATATTTGGTTTGGCTGACGCTGCCACCCGAAAAATGCCGTTCCTTTATAGGAAATTTCAAAGAAATACCGTTTCAACATGCCACAAAAGTAAAACAATATTTTGGCTTCATCTTCTGTCTGGCTTTAACACTTTCATTTTTTTGTAGATTTACGCTTTGGTAAATAAAAACAAATGGTAATAGAATCGAAATGGCGTTTTTTATGGAATAGAAAAACAGTGGTTAGTATACTGTTTTTGTTTGCCTTGGTAGCAAGTTTACAATCGCTAGTGCAGCCAAAAAAAACATGGGAAGAAGGTGGAAAAGAATATAACCGCTATAATAATTACACCATTTTTGAGCGTTCGTTTCACCATCTGAAAAACCAAGAAGATCTTTACATTTTATTTCCAGAGGAACAGTGGGATTTGTATAAATACAGCCCAACGTTCTCCGTTTTCTTTGGTGTTTTTGCAGTTTTCCCCGATTCAATCGGCCTGCCGCTTTGGAACCTATTGAATTGTTTAATTGTTGTTCTTGGGGTTTATTATTTGCCCAAAATCACGGAAAAACAAAAAGGTTTAATTCTTTTATTGAGCATTTTTGAGATGCTTACTTCCTTGCAGAATTCACAATCCAACGGCCTAATGGCAGGTTTGTTACTACTCGCTTTCGGATTATTGGAGCGAAAACACATCTTTTGGGCTACGTTATTACTTGTTTTTTCGGTTTACATCAAATTGTTTGGATTAGTTGGTTTTGTACTGTTTTTGTTCTATCCTCAAAAAATAAAATTCATTTTATACAGTCTTTTTTGGGCTGTAATTTTATTTCTTCTCCCGCTTTTATTTGTAGACATTCACCAATATACTTTTTTGTTTAAAAGTTGGGGAAATATGCTTTCAAATGACCATTCGGCTTCTTATGGTTTGTCTGTAATGGGTTGGCTTAATGCTTGGTTTGGGTGGGCTGGAAACAAGTTGTTTGTTGTTGGTATTGGCGTACTTTTATTTTTAGTTCCGCTTGTCAGATTTAAACAATACGCCAATCCTCATTTCCGCTTATTGATGCT
>CAIYXD010000241.1 GCA_903930085.1 uncultured Flavobacteriia bacterium | reverse complement strand
CCATAAATTGCTTTCGATCCAACGGAAACAAAATAGGAAAGTCCTTGGATTTCCTGTTCAATTTGAACCGCTAGTTCACGCGTTGGAACGATAATTAAAGTATCTATAGAAGTATCTTCTTTCCCCGTTAATTTATGTAAAATGGGCAAAATGAAAGCGGCAGTTTTCCCCGTTCCAGTTTGAGCGCAAGCAATAAGATCCTTGTTGTCTAAAATTTGCGGTATTGCCAATTCCTGAATAGGTGTGGCATCTGTGAACCCCATGTGCGTAATTGCCTCTAGCAATTGTTCGTTGAGGTATAATTCTGTGAATTTCATAGCTGCTAAATTACATAAAAAAGGCGAAAGCGTTAATGTTTCGCCCAAATCGTTCGGGACTCTAAATACGCCATTCTCACTAGCCAGCGTAACAACTTTTTGCCCATTTTACGCACGACCGTTTGCGTTTCGTGTTAGCTTTCTTGTTTTTCCTAGATTTTTTTTTGTCGCTGGTAGTGAAATCTTTTACCTGCTCAAGTTGGTAATAGCTTTGTTGAACTGCTTGTTTTGAAGCAACTTGAATATTTACACAAGCGCTAACGGTCAAAATTAGTAGAAGGGATTTCATTTGGTTTCCATTTTAAATTTCGTAAACAAAGTTACGACCATAGATAAAACTGTACACTAGCAAAATCATCCTGAGTAGTTAATAAATCTAAAAATCTGCCAAAAACCAATTTTCAGATTTTTGGAACAGCTATTTTCGAATAGCTTTAACGGTGTGGAAAATTTTATCGAAATTTGACCTTAGAATTAAAGGTATACATGGAATTTCAGGAAAACATACTTCAAGCAATTTTTCAAACGAGCGTTTGGGAATGGTTAGCCGTTTTATCTGGAATTTTATACGTTATTTTTATCTCTTTTAAACAACCAATCGCCTGGTTTTTCGCCTTAATAAATTCCATTCTATACATTTACCTTTGTTTTATATCGCAGCTGTATATTGAAACAGGACTTCAATTCTTTTACGTGATAATGGCAATTTACGGCTGGATGAGTTGGACGAACACGCGAATTTCCGCGGAAGACAAAATCATTCGATGGCCGATAAAGTACCACCTTTTGAATTTTGGAATTAGTGCAACAATTGCCTTAGTTTTAGGATTGCTTTTTGATAATTTCACCAATCAGGCGTATCCGTATGCAGATGCATTTACAGGTGTTTTTAGCTTAGCAGCAACATTTATGGTTACAAAAAAAGTGCTCGAAAATTGGATCTACTGGATACTAATTGATGCAATTTGTATCTTTTTATTCGCTGCGCGTGATTTGTATTTATCCGCTGTTTTATTTTTTGTGTACACGCTAATTGCAATCTTCGGCTTGTTCCACTGGAAGAAACAATTTAAACAGCAAGAAGTATGAAGCGTTTTGCGGTAACCGGTCCAGAATCTTCCGGCAAAACAACACTTGCAATCGCTTTAGCAGAGCAATATGCCGGAATTTTCATCCCAGAATTTGCCCGAGCGTATTTAGAGCAAAAAAATGGCCTTTACTCGAAAGAAGAATTGGATGTTATTGCAGAGAAGCAATTGGCACTTTGGGAAGAAGTTTCAGCTGAAAAAATCCTTTTTTGCGACACGGAAATGCTGGTATTAAAAATCTGGTCAGAATTTAAATATGGAACGTGCAGCACATTCATTTTGGAAGCTTTTCGCCACCAGCAATTCGAACACTATTTTCTGTGTAGGCCAGATATTGATTGGGAAGAAGACCCGTTGCGGGAAAATCCAGAAGATCGGGAAGAACTATTTGAACGCTATCTTTCCGAGCTAAAAAAGCAACAAATTCCCTTCACCATTGTGGAAGGAAGTTTAGAAAATAGAATGAATATATGCGCCGATATTATTACAAAATAAGCCGCCAATTTTGGATTAACTTCTCCCCTTTTAACATCCTGAAACCTAAAAAATACATTTCTTCTACGGGAAAACTCTTTTTTGAAAAAAAACAAAATTTATCGATAAAATGTAAAAATACGTCCTACATTTGTGCCATCTCTAAGGGGTGCCAATCGCAAGAAAGGCTGAGATTATACCCATTGAACCTGTCAGGATAATGCCTGCGTAGGGAAGATGATAACATCATTTATT
>CAIYXD010000240.1 GCA_903930085.1 uncultured Flavobacteriia bacterium | reverse complement strand
TTTAATTTCATTTCATTTAGAGCCTCCATGGCACTAATTACTTCCTTGATTATTTCCATTTTCTTCGGAAAAAAATTAATCAATCTTTTGCGCAAACAGCAGATTGGTGAAACGGTGCGCGATCTTGGACTTGCAGGACAAATAGAAAAATCTGGAACTCCAACGATGGGCGGATTAATTATTTTGGGCGCAATTCTCGTTCCAACACTTCTATTCGCAAAACTCCACAACATCTACGTAATCACGATGATTATCGCTACAATTTGGCTTGGAGCAATTGGATTTTTAGACGATTACATCAAAGTATTCCGCAAGAATAAAGAAGGTTTAGCCGGAAAATCAAAAATTGTAGGTCAGATTGGCGTTGGAATTATCGTTGGTTGTATTCTCTATTTTTCGAACGATGTTCAAGTCCATAAAAAGGTTCCTGCAAATCATGTTTTACAAGCGGATGAACAATTTGTAACACACGAGCATACCAATTCCAAAGATGAAAATTACAAATGGGTAAAAACCAACGACATGACGACGACCATTCCTTTCATTAAAGGAAATGAGTTTAATTACAATTGGTTGATTGGTGATTCTAATAAATCTTTTGGATGGCTGCTCTTTATTCCAATTGTGGTGTTTATTGTTATCGCTGTTTCCAATGGGGCAAATATGACCGATGGTTTGGATGGATTGGCAACTGGAACTTCCGCAATTATCGGGCTTGCTTTAGCTGTTTTAGCCTACGTAAGCTCCAATGTTCGATTTGCGGATTATTTGGACGTAATGTATATTCCAATGGCGGAAGAACTCGTTGTTTTCATTGCGGCATTTGTTGGAGCATGTATTGGTTTTTTATGGTACAATTCGTATCCAGCGCAAGTATTCATGGGCGACACCGGAAGCTTGGCACTTGGAGGAATAATAGCAGTTTTCGCAATTTCCATCCGAAAAGAACTCTTGATTCCAGTTTTATGCGGTGTTTTTCTCGTTGAAAATTTATCCGTTATCCTGCAAGTTGGATACTTCAAATTTACTAAAAGTCGGTTCGGAGAAGGCCGAAGAATTTTCTTGATGGCACCTCTCCACCACCATTACCAAAAGAAAGGATTGCACGAAGCAAAAATTGTTTCCAGATTTTGGATTGTGGGAATTTTGTTGGCAGTAATTACAATTGTAACACTCAAACTGCGCTAATTCGTGGACGGAACAACTAAATATATTGCCATTTTAGGCGCCGGAGAAAGCGGTGTTGGTGCTGCCATTTTAGCAAAAAAGATGGGGTGGAATGTATTTGTTTCAGATTTCGGTAAAATCAAAGACGCATTCAAAACGGAATTAATAGAAAATCAATTGGAATGGGAAGAAGAAAACCATTCAGAAGAACGAATTCTACAAGCGGACTTGGTTATCAAATCGCCAGGGATTCCTGAAAAAGCTCCTTTGATACTGAAATTAAGGGAACGCGGCGTAAAAATCATATCGGAAATTGAATTTGCAAGTTATTATTCCAACGCAAAAACAATCTGTATTACAGGCAGCAATGGAAAAACTACCACCACCATGCTGCTTTACCATATTTTGAAAAAAGCAAAACTGAATGTTGGTTTAGCTGGAAATGTTGGAAAGAGTTATGCGAAACAGGTTGCGGAAAACACGTTTGATTGGTATGTTTTGGAACTGAGTTCTTTCCAGCTCGATGACATGCACACATTCAAAGCGGACATAGCAATTTTAACGAATATTTCCCCTGATCATTTGGATCGCTACGCATACAACATGCAAAATTATGTCGATTCAAAATTCAGAATCCTACAAAATCAAACCGAAAACGATTGGTTCATTTACAACTACGACGATCCAATTATCCAAGCAGAAATTGCAAAAAAATCAATCTCTGCCAAACTAGCGCCCTTCTCCTTGAAAGAAGAGATGAAAATTGGCGGCCATGCAAATAAAGAACAATTAACAATAAACATAAACGAACAATTCACCATGTCAATTCACGATTTAGCACTAAAAGGGAGACACAACGCCCAAAATTCTTTGGCTTCAGGAATCGCATCACGAATCCTTGAAATCCGAAAAGAAGTTGTACGAGAAAGTCTGGAAGATTTTGTCAATGTTGAACACAGATTGGAATTCGTAGCGAAAGTGCACGGAATCGAATTTATCAACGATTCAAAAGCAACCAACGTTAACTCCACGTGGTACGCATTGGAAACGATGGATAAACCAACGGTTTGGATCGTGGGTGGTGTAGACAAAGGAAACGACTATTCGGAACTTTTGGATCTTGTAAAAGATAAAGTCAAAGCGATTATTTGCCTTGGTTTGGACAACCAGAAACTATTGGAAACGTTCTCCGGAGCA
This sequence comes from uncultured Flavobacteriia bacterium, assembly GCA_903930085.1. Taxonomy (GTDB): domain Bacteria; phylum Bacteroidota; class Bacteroidia; order Flavobacteriales_D; family Crocinitomicaceae; genus M0103. Next base: position 768 of record CAIYXD010000240.1, on the reverse strand, counting down.
GTGGAAACGATTGTTGAAGCGCGTTCTGCAATGGAAGCCGTTGCCTACGGTTACCGTTTGGCGAAGAAGGACGAAACCGTTTTACTTTCTCCTGCGTGTGCAAGTTTTGACCTATTCGATAACTACGAAGATAGAGGCAATCAATTCAAAGAAGCGGTGCGCTCTTTGTAACAAAACTGGTTCGTTTTAAGTTGCTATATCTATTCTTCAAACGAAGGTATAACTTACAAGCGACCGATTTTAAATGGATTGTTTTGATTAAAAAATAGGTGATTTAAAAAGTACGGCACAAGTGCAATGAGGGAATACTTAAAATATTTAAAAGGAGATAATGTAATCTGGATTATTACAATCTTGATGCTTGCGTTTTCGCTGGTAACAGTCTATAGTTTTGTCCCGATTCTAGTTAAAATCGAAGGAGGAACTCCTTTTAAATACTTATTTAAACACTTTGTCTATGTAGTAATTGGTTTCACCGCCATGTTTTGGATCCATAAAAAAGACTCAAAATACATATCAAAACTTGCCAAGTTCAGCTTTTATCTCGCCATTGGATTATTGATTTTTACGTTCTTCTTTGGAAAAGAAGTCAATGGTGCCGGACGGTGGATAAATATTCCGTTTGTTGGTTTGACCTTTCAATCTTCTGATTTTGCTAAGCTCGCATTAATCGTTTATGTTTCGAGACTTTTAGTAAACAAGAAAGATGTATTAAACCAATGGAAAGGCGGCTATCTGAGTATTATTGGTCCAATTGGCCTTATCTGC
>CAIYXD010000239.1 GCA_903930085.1 uncultured Flavobacteriia bacterium | reverse complement strand
TTCCAGGTTGGAGATAACGTCATTCAATTTTTGTTCGGATGTAATTGTTTCATCCAATAGAATATATACGGCTGTTTTAGCAACGAATTTATCGTTTAATTCTTCCTTCGACAGCACAATTCGCCGGTCCATCAATTTTTTGATAATGGGTTGAACAGTCTTAATCCCAATTATTTCAGAAAGTTCTTTCAGATCCAAAACTTCGCGAATTTCGAGCATTTCAACAATTTGAAGTTCACGTGCGTCCAAATGGTCTATTTTTCCATCGAAGTCTGGGTGTAGTACAATTTTGGTTTCGCTTGCAAGTTTGAAATTGGAAGGAAGAGCAGCATTCATAACATCGCCGATTGGCGCGAGGTAATAACTGGAAATCCATTGCCAGAAATGGTATTGTTCTTTCGTGATTATTGGTTCATCGTCCAAAACATGCTCCACATATTTTGCCTGGTAATCCGTTGGAGCAGTTTCAGTAATTTTGGTAATAATTCCAGTAAGTAATTTTGATTTCCCGAAAGGAACAACAACTCTGCCGCCAATACAAATGGACGCATTCATTTCAAAAGGTACACGGTAAGTGAATTCCTTATGAACTGGAATTGGTAGAATTACGTTAACAAAGAAAGTTTTCCTTTCAGCCATGTGCTAAAGGTACAAAAAGAGTGAATTTTATCCCGTGTTTTAGAGAAATCTAGTTAAAAAAATCATGGACAGGCATAATTTGTTCCAAGATCTGCAGGATGTTGGCTACAGAAAAGCAGTTGACCAGTAATAGCGCCTTTACATAATTCCACGACGGATTCGACCGTCATGATACGCAAACTCGTATTGGAAGGATTGATATATAATTTATCTGTTGTTCGCGTATATCTCGATGAAAAAATACCGATTACGCGGTGGTCACCCGTTGCTGTTAAATTTGTAAATGTTGGTTTATTTTGAGCCAAACTTGAACTTGGTTTATTGACTGCCATATAATTTGAAAGATCTTGTGAACCACCAATTGAAATTACTTTGATAGATTTCATTCTTCTTTTGGTAATCAATGGATTTGCCGTAACATTTGATTTTATTAAGTCATAAAACGTCTGACCATTCATGGTAAAGCTTTTGGAACTTCCTGGATCAATTTCCGATTCCCCTAGATTCCATTTAAAAGTCTTGGTGTTTACTTCCAAGGTACTTTGAATAATTTCCTCAAAGTTTACTTCCAGTGATGTGTTAACAATGTAACATTTGCCTAAAACTGGGTTGCCTATTGTCGTAGATATTCCGCTCTGAGCATATTCACCGGTGTTTTCAATAAAATCAAATCGGAAATTTTGAAGTTCCGCTGAAGTACTTACTGCACCAACAATCTCTGTTTCTCCATACACCTCAAATTCGCCACCATTTACCGAGATTTTCAATTTGTATTTCGCTAAACCATTCAAAGAATTTAATAAATCGGAAGGTAGCGGAGAATTTAATTGTTGCGTTCCGTCTGCTTTGCAGGTTTTGGTTTTAAAGTAATATACTTTTTGAGTTGGCGCATAAAACACACCACCTGTTTCTTTGTTTTCAATAATAGAATCTTTCAATTCCCATTCACGAACTTCCGATCCATTAATGACCTCTGTAACCGTTGCGTCCACTTGATTGAAATAGTTTGAATCGGGAATTTGCGCTATTTCAAGTGAATTTCCAGGACCGATAAATGCTCTATTGATTTTGATAAAGTGAATGGAATCCGATTTATCCAATAAGCCATAAACAACAGCTGTTTCGGTAAAATCGCCAATTAAATTAATTTTCTCATTGCAAGAAGTAAGAAGATTAGCTAAAACAATTGCTGGTAACAATAAGGTGAAAAAATGTTTCATAATTTTAATCAGAATAGAATTCAAATATACACAAATTTAGTCGCTAGAAACAACAGATTACTAAATAGCTCAGTCGTTTTATACCTTGAAACCAAAAATAGGAATTTTCTAATCTTTCACTTTGTTTAATCCCATTACTCTTAGCATCCAATTTGGTAGGTATTTTCCTGGCTTTCTGTTTTTCAGGTTAATGTACCATCCCCATTTTTTTAGAATTGGAACTTTATGCGTTTCCACAAATTCAATCCACGTGCCGTCTGGGTCTTCAACATAAGAAAATCGTCCACCAGCTTCGCCCATATCGAATGTCTCGGAACTATCAACGGTGAAAGGAAAACCATTTGATTCGCATGCTTCTTTTAATTGATCCATTCCTTGAATATCGAAACAAAGGTGAATAAATCCCCAATCTCCCCAGAAGCGATTTTCAAAAATTCTTCTAACATCCGTTCGATCCATCGCTTGCACCAATTCAATTTCGGTAGGACCTAATAACTTTGCAAAAGGGCCTTTTCGGGCTTCTGGATGCGTTAGTAAAACCCTTCTGAAACGACCTTCTCCTGCAGGAATGGCAGCGAAATCTTCGAAAGTACCTTCCACATCGTATTCAGAAACGGAATATCCCAAAATATCCCTGTATAATTTTAATGCATTCGAAATATCACTAACACCAATAATGCTTCCAGCCACACCTCCGCAAAAGGAAGGGTGTTTTGTATTCGAAAAATATCCGCGACCCGCTACGATTTGAAATAAATTTCCATTTGGATCTTCCACATAAAAAGTTGGTTCGCCATTTGGGTTTTTGGATAATTCACCAATTATTTTCGCACCATTGCTTTTGAAATAGGCGTAACTAGCTGCAACATCGCGTGATTTTATTTTACATGCGTACAAACCATAATCACCAAGTTGAACATCAAAACTCGCTTTTTCGGTATTTCTACTGGTAAATTGCCAAATTTCAAACCCACCGCCGCCTTCCATACTTAAAGCAAGAGTTGCCGTTCTGGAATGTACAACGCCGCCAGTGTATCGCGTCATCAAAGGCGCTTCAGCAGCTTCTTCAAAAACTTTGACATTTACCCCAAAGAATTTCCGATACCATTTCCAACTTTCAGCAACATTAGGGACGCCAATTCCCATTTGTTGAATTCCACAGATAATTGTTTTCATATTTTTCATTACATGACAAAGATAAGTAAGGTTTTTGATTAGCGGATAGCACGTTCGTTAAACAAAATGAATCCATAACTAATTTGAAAAGCGAACGGATTCAATTGTTTTGGGAAATAATTTAGCGTAGCGCGAATAGGACCTAGAATAGAATGGTAAATTAAACTTGTGGAACCAAT
>CAIYXD010000238.1 GCA_903930085.1 uncultured Flavobacteriia bacterium | reverse complement strand
TCTTGATTATCAATTTTTAGAGCCCATCTATTTAGCCCAGGATGCTCGTCTGTTTGACCGGAATAAACAGTATTTGTTTCCGTATCCAATCCAATCACGAAGGAAGGTTCTGGTCGACCGCCAATGTGTAATCCTTTGCGTTGACCAATCGTATAATAATGTGCACCTTGATGTTCTGCTACTTTTTGTCCCATTTCAACTGAATAAACAAACGGTCTTGCCAGTTTCTCAACATTGTCCAAGTTGACCGAAATGGAATCGTACGCATCAAATTGCGCTGTTTTCTTTGGAATTTCTATAACGAAACCTTCTTTAACCTTTAATTTCTGCTGCAAAAATTGTGGCAAACTAATTTTACCAACAAAACAAAGTCCCTGAGAATCCTTCTTATCCGCCGTGACTAAGTTTAATTCCGTTGCGATTGCTCGGACTTCAGGCTTAGTCAATTCTCCGACTGGGAAAAGCGCTTTGGATAATTGCTCTTGGTTTAACTGACACAAAAAGTACGATTGGTCTTTGTTCGGGTCTTTTCCTGTCAATAAACCAAACGAACCGTCTGAATGCTCTATCCTCCTGCAATAATGTCCTGTAGCAACGTAATCCGCTCCTAATTCCAATGCTGCTTTCAAAAAGACATCAAACTTGATCTCGCGATTACACAAAACGTCTGGGTTTGGCGTGCGTCCAACTTCATATTCGTTAAACATGTAATCCACAATTCGATTTTTGTATTCCGCACTTAAGTCAATTACCTGAAAAGGAATTCCAAGTTGCTGTGCGATCAACAAAGCGTCATTGGAATCATCAATCCACGGACATTCATCGGAAAGCGTAACGCTTTCGTCATGCCAGTTCCGCATAAACATTCCAATTACTTCATATCCCTGCTGGATAAGTAGGTGTGCAGCAACACTGGAATCCACACCGCCCGAAAGGCCAACTACAACTCGTTTCATTATACTACAAATGTACGTTAATTTGTAAAGTTACACAAAGTTACATTTGTAAACAATTGTTAGTTCACAAATGTATATCGTGGATTTTAACAGAATATAACAAACAGCCACCTTCCTTCTTAACTACTTTTTTGCTACATTCGTTTGCATAAAAAGAACGGAATTGAAAAAGGTGTTATTTTGTAGTGTTTTGGCTTTGTTTGCACAAAAAGCTTTTTCTCAGAAATGCGACAAAGTACTATTTACTGGAAAAGTAATTGACACTTTGCGTCCTCAAAATTTTTACAATTTGATGGTTGTAAATAGAAGCACTGGAATTGGGGTTTTTGGTCAGCCAAATGGCTCTTTTTACGTCTATGTATCGAATGGTGATTCCATTTCTATTTCCATAAAGGAATATACCACCGTAAATATTGTAATTAAGGCAGATTCCAATTGCCAGGTCAGAAAGCAATTCATCATTGAGCGAAAACCGCAGGAAATCCAAGAAGTTGTAATAAAACCATTGAAGACCTTAGAACAGATCAAAGAAGAACGGGAGAATTTGGCATTACGTGAAACCCGTCAGGTAACGGGATTAGAAGTGCTTCGTAGTCCAATAACAGCTTTGTATCAAGCATTTTCCAAAAGGGAACAAAACAAGCGTTGGATTGCTGAGCAGGAATTCAAGGATGACCAGCGGAAAATTGTTCGGGAATTACTGCATCTATATGTGGCTTACGATATTATAGAATTATCTGAAGAAGATTTTGATGCCTTCATTTATTTTCTAAATGTGAATGATTCGTTCTTGAAAACAGCCTCTGAAATGGAACTGATTACCTTTATTCAAGATAAATTCGATCATTTCAAGCGAATTAATAAGTAGTTCGTTTAATTTTATTTTTACGTTGCAGGTGACAACTTATTTTTCGTGGACATTTAACCTCCTAAGATATGTGTTTTTCAGCAAGCGCAAGTTTTACAGCAAGCGCAGTTCTATTTGTCAGTGGTATTGTTGCTGTCCGAAAAATCAAGGATCCAAAAAATAATTTTCATTTTGTACCATTTGCTACTATTCCTTTTCTGTTTGGTTTACAGCAGTTTTCAGAGGGTTTTGTTTGGTTGTCTTTA
>CAIYXD010000237.1 GCA_903930085.1 uncultured Flavobacteriia bacterium | reverse complement strand
TTAGCGGTTCTAGCCATCATTTTTCTGGCACATTGGGTACTTTTAAATAATATGGGAAGGTGGTATTTTGTCGCGCCCTATATTTCAGGATTACTTTTGGTGTTGTTTCTGCTGGATTCTTTTGTTGAGAAAATGGGGAAACCCTTAAAAGCCATTTGTGTTTCCTGCGTTATAATCTTAGGAGTAACGCCAATCTATACTTCTTTACGCGCAAACAATTGGAAGTATACACCTTTGCGCTCTACCATTTTAGAACTAAATAAATTGGGGGAAATTGGAATTATTGGTGATTATTGGGACGCTTACCGGTGTTCTATTGCGAATCCTGAAAATGTTAAAAGTACCCCACACGAAGGGGAAGACATAAAAAATACGGATAGAATTTCAGAAGTTTTTAGACAGCCGAAAATCTATTTGAGTAAAGATATGTGGTTCGATTCATTTCCGGATAGCATTCAACAATTTGGCGTAATGCTCTATAAATATTCGGATGAATTTTTTCTTGGTGGCTCAAATCTATGTGCGTATAAACCAAAGAAACTAAACAAAATTTACACCCTGGGCGATTTGAAATTTGATTCTACGGTTTTAGACAAAACTTCTTCTTCGCTGAAAGTCTATCCGGAAGACAAAAAGCACCTGAATAAACACCTAGTTTATGGTCCAGAAATTTCCTTGGTTCCAGGCACATACCGCGTTCGGTTCTTTTGCGCCAGTTCGGGATTACCAAACAACAGCAAACCATTAACGATAGATATTTCGTCCGGATTTGGGCAAAAATCCTTGTTTCAAAAGGATATAGGACATGCAGAATTAGTTCAGGGAAAACAATACGTTACGTGTACTTTTACCGCTGAAAACTTGGAGCAACATGTTGAATTTCGATTGCTCTATTCCGGTTTTAATCCAATAGAATTTAAACAAATGGAAGTTTTCCAATTAAAGTGAATTTCACTGAAACAAAAAAGAGAACACCAAATTATAAAACAATGTTCACGATTTTCCCAGGGACAACAATTACTTTCTTCGGCAGATTTCCTTCCAACCATTTTTGTGCTTCAGTATTGGAAAGAACCGCTTCTTCTACTTCTTTTGCGGATAAATTTGTTGGCAATTCAATTTTAAGTCGCATTTTACCGTTAAAAGAAACCGGGTACGAATAAGCAGCTTCCACCAAATATAGTTCATTGAATTTCGGGAATGTAGCGTAGTTAATTTCACCTGCAGTATTTCCTAATTTCACCCATAATTCTTCGCAAATATGAGGCGCATACGGAGAGAGCATAGTAATAAGTTCTTGTAAAACTGCACGATTGTTGCATTTTTGTTCCGTCAATTCATTCACACAAATCATAAAGTTAGAAACGCCTGTATTAAAGGAGAAGCGGTCTAAATCGTCCGTCATTTTCTTGATGGTGCGGTGGAGTGTTTTTAATGCTTCGGGCGCAGCCACTTCTGCTGAAACGTGCGCATTTCCAGCATCATCTATTTGAAACAAACGCCACAATTTACGCAAGAAATTATGTACACCATTGATTCCTTTTGTGTCCCACGGTTTACTTTGTTCCAAAGGTCCCAAGAACATTTCATACATGCGCAAGGTATCCGCACCAAATTTTTCTACCAATTCATCCGGCGTTTGCACGTTGAATTTGGATTTGGACATTTTTTCGACTTCGGAACCGCAAATATAGGTTCCGTCTTCTTCGAGAATAAAATCTGCATTTGCAAATTCTGAACGCCAGGATTTAAACGCTTCAATATCTAATTTATCATTATCCACTATGGAAATGTCAACGTGTAAAGCTGTAATATCTCCTAAATTGAATGCTAAAGATGCATTTGGATATCGTTTGGTTAATTCAATCGTAAATTCCTTTGAATCCAAAGAATTTTTTGATACGAAAGCAAAATTCTCTACGCCATCGTACATAAATTTCAATCGGTACACAAAACTACTTCTTCCTAGGATCATTCCTTGGTTGATCATTTTGGCAAATGGCTCGTCGAAACCGATATATCCTTGGTCGAACAAAAATTTTGTCCAAAAACGGGAATACAGCAAGTGTCCGGTTGCATGTTCCGATCCGCCAATGTACAAATCCACTTGTTTCCAGTAATCTGCTTTCTCCCGAGAAACGAATTGCTGCTCATTTTTAGCATCCATATACCGAAGAAAATACCATGAACTTCCTGCCCATCCTGGCATCGTATTGAATTCCATTCGGTCGCCTTCGGAATAATTCCACGCCGATTTTTCAGCTCTTGCCAAAGGCGGTTCGCCATCTTCCGTTGGTAAATATTTATCTACTTCCGGCAATTCGATTGGCAAATGAGCATCGTCAATCAAATATGGAATTTCATTTTTATAGTAAACAGGGAAAGGTTCTCCCCAATATCTTTGGCGGCTAAAAACGGCATCACGCAAGCGGTAATTTATTTTTCCTTTTCCAATACCTTGTGCTTCAATTGCGGCAATTGCTTTTTTAATTGCCATTTTGGCTTCCAAACCATTCAGAAAATCAGAATTTGCTATTACTGCATCCTTTTCTGTGTAAGCTGCTTCATAAATAGAAATAGCTGCAAAAATATTTTTGATTTCCAGGTTGAAATGTTTTGCGAAATCAAAATCGCGCTGATCTCCGCAAGGAACCGCCATTACAGCTCCCGTTCCGTAGGAAGCTAACACATAATCACCAATCCAAATTTGAATTTTTTCACCATTAAAAGGATGAATGGCAAACGCGCCGGTAAATTGTCCGGTAATATTTTTTACATCCGCTTGGCGGTCGCGTTCCGATTTTACGGAAGCATCTTTTTTATACTTTCCAACAGCATCTGCAAACTCCGCGGTAGTTATTTCATCCACCAACGGATGTTCTGGCGCTAAAACCATAAAAGAAACTCCAAAAATAGTATCCGGTCGCGTTGTAAACACTTCAATTTGTAATGTTGAATTCCGAATTCCGAATTGAAGGCTACAGCCGACAGATTTTCCAATCCAATTGCGTTGTTGATCTTTAATGGAATCCGTCCAATCAATTCCTTCTAATCCGGATAATAAGCGTTCTGCGTATGCTTTAATTCGCATAGACCATTGGCGCATTAATTTTTGAACAACTGGATGACCACCGCGCTCAGAAACGCCATTTACAACCTCATCATTCGCCAAAACCGTTCCGAGTGCAGGACACCAATTTACCCAACTATCCGCAAGGTAAGCGAGACGATATTCCTGCAGAATTTCTTCTTTTTGGGTTTCTTTAAAATTGTTCCACTCCGAGGCTGAAAAAACCATTTCACAATCGGAACACGCATTTACGCCAGCATTTCCATGTGCTTCAAATTGAGCTATTAGCGTTGAAATTCGCGCTGCTTTATTTGTAGAATTATCGTAGTAGCAATCAAATAATTGTTTAAAAATCCATTGCGTCCATTTGTAATATTCCGGCGATGAAGTACGAACTTCGCGATCCCAATCGAAGGAAAAACCAATTTTATCCAATTGATCTCGGTAACGCGCAATATTTTCTTCGGTTGTAAGCGCCGGATGCTGGCCGGTTTGAATCGCATATTGTTCCGCTGGAAGACCAAAAGAATCGAATCCCATAGGATGCAAAACATTAAATCCCTGCAATCTTTTGTAACGCGCATAAATATCGGAAGCAATATATCCAAGTGGATGTCCAACGTGCAATCCTGCGCCCGAAGGATAAGGAAACATATCCAACACATAATACTTTGGCTTTGAAGTATCTTCGGTTACTTTAAACGATTTGTTTTCCGCCCAAAAATTTCTCCATTTATTTTCTATGTCCTGAAAATTGTATTCCATGTTCTACCCTCTATTTAACAAAGTCGCTAAGATAAGGAATTGAAAAGAGAATCAACAATTTAGGAGTTGAAAGATTTACACTTTCGGGATTAAAAATGGGAGGAATAAGACATTTATTAGATTGGAATATTGCATTTTACCAACAAAATTGTATTTTTAACAGGTAATGAATTTGCGTTTTCTATTTCTTCTTGTGCTATTAGCTATTTTTCTAGCTCCATCTGCTTGCTTTTGTCAAATTTCTAGCGAAAAAAAAATGATTGAATCCATTAAGCGCGAGAAGAACGAAACAAAAAAATATTTACTGCAACTTTCACTGGGCGAGCTATATAAAATTAAAAATATATACCGAGCCGATTCCATGAAACAAGTGCTACTATACCGCAGTCGTGGATTAGGCGATTCCATTCGTTACAGTGCTTTAATGTTTAATGCTGAAATCAACGAAATTCAGGGAAATCAGGAGGAATATTTCAAAGATGTATTGGCTGTAGAACCATTTCTAGGAAAATTTAACAATTTCGAAGTTCGTTTTGCAATTTACCGTCATTTGGGATACTACCATAGCTATTCGATGGAATTTAAAAAGGCAGATTCCTATCTTCGTTCCGCTCAAAAAATCGCAAAGAAAAGACGAAATAACGCTAAAATTGCGGAAACATATAATTATTTGGCGTTGAATTTTATGTTTCAAAACATGAAGGATTCTGCCTTGGTTTATACCGATCGTGCGCTTCAGTATGCTCGAAGAACTTCCAAGAAAGATGTTTTATCCGAAACGTTTAATACACAAGCAAGAATTTACGATTACTTTGGACAAGTAGAGCTAAGCGTGGCGAAAAATATCATCGCATTAGAGTTAGCAAGTGAACTAAATGATTTGTACCATCTGGCAAAGTACCAGCGAGAATTAGGGAAATCGCAACGCTCAATTTTAAACTTGGACGATGCAGAATATTATTTCAAGCAATCCTACGAGTATGCTAAAATGATTTCTGATCGGCGACAGATGGGATTAGCGCTATCCAATTTGGGAACTGTTTATTTTGAGCGGAAGGAGTTTCAAAAAGCAATAGAGAATACGCGAAGAGCGATTAAAATTTTGACAGACCTCAATGATTTTAATGGGTTAGGCGAAGCACACAACAATTTAGGGTTAATCTATCGCACACAAAAAGTGTACAATTTGGCATTGAGCAATTTCAACCAAGCGCTTGTTTTTTATGAATCAACTGGAAATAAAGAAAAAATTGCTGGCGTTTTCCACAATGTGGGGACTGTCTTTCAGCAGCAAAAAAAATACAGCAATGCACTGAATTACTTACAACGTTCCATTATTATCCGCGAGCAGTTTGGTTCTAAAAATCAAATTTTCAATACCTATCGCGTTATGTCTAGCGTGTATAAAGATGTTGGAAAGGTTAGAGAAAGCTTGAAATACATGCAACTGTATTTGGATTATATGGATAGTAATACAACGCTTCAAGCAGCAACAAAAATTGCAGAATTAAGTGAATCGTATCGCTCGGAGCAGCGCGATCGTTTGATTGTACAGCAGGCAGATTCAATCGAACGGCAAAAACAAGAGAAGGCATTGACATTTACAAAGCTGGAAAATAGTAATTTACGGAACGATTTTCAAACATATATTATTGTTGCATTCCTAATTATTATTGTCTTGGCCGGAATTATTGGGTTTTACCGTTGGAATCAAACGAAGATTAAGCAACAGCGGAAAGAAGCGGAAATGTCTCAAACCCTCTTGCGCGCACAAATGAATCCGCATTTTGTCTTTAATGCGATGTCGGTAATTCAAAGTTACATTTATGAAAATGATACGGTTAATTCATCTAAATTTTTGGTTAATTTCTCCCGTCTCATGCGATTAATACTAGAGAATTCGCCTAAAGAATTTATTCCAATCGAAACAGAAGTAGAAATTTTACAGAAATACTTGGAAACCCAAAAATTGCGTTTTGAAGATCGATTTGAATTTAGTATTGAGGTATCGGAAGAAATCATCGCGGAACAAGTCGTTATTCCTCCAATGATTACCCAGCCATTTATAGAAAATTCAATTGAACATGGGCAATTACATACTATTGAAGGCGGATTTATCCACGTTTCCTTTACAAAAGTAGATAATATGCTGCAAATTTTAATTGAAGATAACGGCGTTGGGCGGAAAGAATCAGAACTCAACAAGAAAAGTAAAGACCACAAAAGTATGGCGATGAAAATCACCAAAGAAAGAATTGATAACTTGAATAAAAAATATAAAACAGAAGGCTTCTTGTTAGTAGAAGATTATAATATCGCTTTAAAAACCGGAACTAAAGTTTTAATTTCGTTACCATACAAAGAAGAAAATCTAAAATCTATACCCATATGAAAAAAGCCTTGATTATTGATGATGAGAATAGAACGAGAGATTTGATTGCCAAAATGATCAATTCTTTCGGTTTGAATATCGAAGCGTTTCCGATAGGGGAAAATGTCCAATCAGGCATAAAAGCGATTGAGGAAATGAGTCCGGACATTGTGTTTTTGGATATTCAAATGCCCGACGGAACTGGATTTGACGTTTTGAAAGCGGTGAAAAATAAAAACTTCGAAGTTGTGTTTATTACCGCGCACGAGGAATTTGCAATAAAAGCGATAAAATTTAGTGCTTTGGATTATTTATTGAAACCAATTGATCCAATGGAATTGAAGTTGGCGGTAGAAAAAGCAATCAAGGCGGTGGATGAGAAACACGAAGATATTCAATTTGATGCACTGCAACATAACATGCAGCCAAATCAGAAACGCCGTTTAGTGCTTAAAACGCAAGAAAGTGTGCATGTCGTTGAATTACACGAAATAATTCGCTGTGAAGCAGATAGAAACTACACCTCTTTCTTTTTGGTTGGGGGAAAGAAAATCTTGGTTTCAAAAACACTAAAAGAATACGAAACGCTCTTGACGCAGCATAATTTTCTGCGCATCCAACAATCGCATTTGATTAATTTAGATTACGTGGACCGCTACGATAAAGGAAATGGAGGATCTGTTGTAATGAAAGATAAATCCGAAGTTCCGCTTTCCCCTGCAAAAAGAGAAATTTTCTTCAAAATTATTGAAAACCTTTAAGTCAAAAATAACTGAAGGGCACTATTTATTCAGTCAGTCTTTGAAAATATTCATTGTCTGAAGATTAATTATAAAAAGAAAGTATATTTAGTTTAGAATTAAGGAGGGGATTCAAGTAATCTTCTTAGGAAAATTGAGGTATTGGAAAGACATGCTGCTTGGAGAGGCAGTTTTCATTTTCTAGTTTGATAAAAGAGTATAACAGTTCTTGTCAATTCGATACTGATTTTTGTATCTAGTATACACGTAAGAAGTTACCTGAATTCTCTACTGGTTTTCTTCCAGATTACTACTTTGGAAGTTTGTTGAATACTACACTAATGAAAATTAATTTACTACTAACAGTGTGAAAAAAGGTTGATGGGGATCAACCTTTTTTTTGTTTTCATACTTTTTCTATCGCATACAATATAGGGCGAGATGGCGACGCGTCATTTTCAAAGGAAGCAAGTTGCATTTCCAATACATAAAGGCCATCCGAGATATTGTCCTCCACAAAAATTAATTCTGTGATGGTTCTCTCAAAATCCGGATTATCTGGTATTCCCCAAAATGCGTGGTGAAAAACAAGTTTCCCGCCATCCGTTTCCCGATCAACCGAAGGAAGATCCAATAGTAAGTGTTTAATGCCAAGTTGGTTTATTACTTCCATACATTCCAACTGCACGTATGCAGGATTCGTATCGGAGTAATTTTTATGCGCTTTCATTTCCGCATTTGGTAAAGTTCGAATTACTAATGCCTGAATGTCATTTTCAAACTTAATATCCTTTAATTGATCTACCGTTATACATTGGTCCAATTCCTGGTATTCCTCGTTGAAAATCTGGTTTGGGGTAATTGTAATAACCTGCGCTTTAAAAAAATAATTTCTCAGAATTTTATTTACGGAATATACTTCTTCTGTAATATGGCCTAAACATTCTGTATGCGTGCCGTGTCCGTGTGGATTAAAAAATATATTTCGGAAATTAACCGAACCACCTTCCTTGACAGAGCCAATATATCCATTTGCGCGCACAGGTTCCATTGATGGAGGATCGACATACCAAGCACGCAAATTTCCATCTCCCGCAACCATTGGTATTGAAATGTCGATTGCGGAATCGGTTTCGATGTACTCAGAACTATTCAAGAAAAGTTTCATTTTTTTCTTTCGAAGATAGTTCTTTTTAAAAAATGGATACTGCTAAAAGGAAGATTTAAAAAAATAATAAATTTATTTACCATGGTATATTTATTTACTTATATTTGTAAAAAAATATAACAGATATGAAAAAATTAAACTTTTTATTTATTGCTATAGCAGCGATTACATTAGCGTCTTGCGGAGGTTCCGATAAAGCAGCTGAAAAAACAACTTATTCTTTAGATACTGAAACCTCTTCCCTAAAGTGGAAAGGAAGTAAAAGTGCAGAATACTTCCACGTTGGTTCTGTTCAATTTACAGAAGGAACGATTGAGATGGAAGGTAAAAAAATTGTCGCTGGGAAATTTACAATCGACATGAATTCTATCGTTACAGAAGATGAAACATTACCGGAGGACAAAAAAGCATATTTAACAGGCCATTTGAAAGACACTGTTTTCTTTTTCACGGCTGAGAATCCAAATGTAACTGTAACTGTAAGCGGATATGAGAATGGAAAATTAGCTGCTGTTATTTCTGTTTTAGGACAAGAAATGAAACAAAGTATTCCTGTAAAAGTGAAAAGTGATGCTAAAAAAGTTACTATCAATGGTAAATTTGATCTTGACTTTGCGGCATTAAATTTAGCTGGAATGCAGCCTGATCCAGAATCTGGAGAAAAGGTTCTAAGTGTGGTTTCGTATGAATTGAATCTTACATTGAACAAAAAATAAGTTATTTTAATATAACACGAAAGGATGGGTTTTTGCTCATCCTTTTTTTTGGTTAAAAAAGTTGGATTCTCCTTAAAGTTGAAACAATTAAATAACTTGCATCTGCGCAATAATTTACTTTAATTTACAGAATGATATCCAATTCTATAGAAGCACTTATTTTTGATTTGGGAGGTGTTATTATTTCTATTGATTATGAAAAAACCATTCATGCGTTTGAAAAATTAGGCATGTTGGATTTTAATTCCGTCTATAGTCAAGCAGCACAAACCAATCTTTTCGATGATTTTGAAACGGGGAATATCTCTGCACAGCGTTTTATCAATAGTTTGTTGCCATTTTTAAAACCTGGAACTTCTCCAAATAAAGTCGTTCAGGCATGGAACGCGATGATTCTGGAAGTTCCGTCTCAAAAAACAGACTTGTTGAAGCGGTTAAAAAAGAAATATCCTATCTTTTTATTGAGTAATACGAATGAATTGCACGTTCCGGTTGTACGAAGAGAATGGTCGAAAACAACGGAGGAGCCAATGGAGGATTTTTTCACGAAAATCTATTTTTCAAATGAAATCCATTTGCGCAAACCAAATAGAGAGATTTTTGAATTTGTTTGTGAAGAACAGCAATTAATACCAGAAAAAACGCTGTTTATAGACGATTCTATCCAACATATAGAGGGAGCAGAAAGATTTGGTTTGCAAACGTTTCATGCAACATCTTCCGAAAGTTTATTTCAACTTTTCTCTTGACATAATTCTACCAAAATACTTTCTGTTGATTTTGGATGCAAAAAAGCAATACGTTTATTGTCAGCGCCATCTTTTGGACTAGTGTGAATTAGGATAAATCCCTCCTTTGTGAGTCGTTCAATTTCCGCAACAATATCATCTACTTCAAATGCAATATGATGAATTCCAGGCCCTTTTTTGTCTAGGTATTTTGCTATCGGTGAACTTGCGTCTACCGCTTCCAAAAGTTCTATTTTAGACTCGCCTATTTGAATAAATGCTGTTTTTACACCTTCTGAAATTACTTCTTCTGTCTTGTAGCATTTTTGCCCTAATAGGGTTTCAAATGTTTTTAAGGAATCTTCAATGCTTTTGACAGCAATTCCCAAATGTTCTATTTTTTTGACCATAATTCAAACTAATTGGCGAACCGTTTTAACTGCTTTAGGTTTAATTTTTAATAAAAACTTCGTTCGTATTGTCGTAATTTATATAATACGCTCCGCGCAAAAGATTTTCGCAGTTTACGGTCGAGCCAACTCCTTTTTTAACAATATTGCCATACGCATCGTAGATTTCATAGCGCGTTTCCATTGGAACACCTTTGGAGCTGAAGTTAATTACATCTTTCACTTTAATAGGACTCTTTGTAACCTGCGCAACAGTTGCTGTAAACTTTACCACCTTTGATTTTCTTTTTTCTCCAGAATGATCAATTTGTGCAATTCTAACTGTGTTAACTCCAGAATGGGGCGCAACAGAAAACTCATACGAATTTGTGCCATTTGTTCCCTTTCCTTGAACTTCGCCAACAATTACCCATTTATTCCAACGAAACTGTTCAATATTATAGGGTAATTTTCCATTCTCCCCAGTAGTTTTCCACGTCAGTTTCCCTGCTGTATTGATGTTAATCGCTACAACTTCAAACGTGCTTTTCGGCAATAAAACTTCTGGATTAATTATTTTTGGTTTACACCCATCGTTGTGATCTATAACAATAAAAACAGGCTCGCCAATGGCAATATTAAAATTTGCGAAATCGATTTCAAAGGCG
This sequence comes from uncultured Flavobacteriia bacterium, assembly GCA_903930085.1. Taxonomy (GTDB): domain Bacteria; phylum Bacteroidota; class Bacteroidia; order Flavobacteriales_D; family Crocinitomicaceae; genus M0103. Next base: position 1,425 of record CAIYXD010000237.1, on the reverse strand, counting down.
CTCGTGCTTATTCCTCCGGACATAATATCGCCATTTACGGTTACCTTTGTTGCACAATAACCAAAGCCATCATCATCCATCGAATTTTGAATATACAGATTTTTGCCCTGATAAGTTCCTTCAATCGACAATACGCCACCGAAGGAATACGACAAGTAAAAAACAAACGTGCAAACAAAAATTAAATATTTCATGTAGCAACAATAAACGAATAAAATTCTTAAATTATCTATACAATATTACCTGCATTTTTTGGATATTCAAAGAAAGAGGTTGGTTTTTCACTAAATGCTACTTTGCTAGTTCTGATTATTTTTAAACGTTAAAAATTGCGTGGTAATAGGAATAATTATTAGGATGTAAGTGTTGCTATCGCTATATAATTCAGAAGATTATGTGGTGTTTTACTAAACTATCACTGATTTTTTAGTAAACTTGTGTAGGGATTTATTACTTATATGAAAAAAAAATACTTTTTCCTTGTCGCATTCTTGCTCTTATTTTGTAGTTCCTGCGAAACAAAAAAGGATTTTATCTTTGATAGTACTTCTTTAACGATGGCAATCGATAACCCTCCAGCGACCTTAAAATCAATGGATGTTAACGACTATTATTCTTCCGTTGTTTTAACCCAAATTATGGAAGGATTGGTTTCCATTGATCCAAAGGAATTAACCATCAAACCGCAAATTGCATCGAGTTGGCAAATTAGTGACGATGGTCTGCAATATGCTTTTGTCATCCGAAATAACATTTATTTTCACCAGCACAAAGCATTTAATAGTAAAAAAGACCGTTTGTTACAGCCTAGCGATATTCGTCACACTTTTGAACGTGTCTGCTCAAAAGGGAAAAAAGGAGAATCGACGCATGCATATACTTTTCTTTTTAAAGACAATTTAATTGGAGCCGCTGAATTTTTTGAAGGACAAGCAGATACAATTTCTGGAATGGCAATTAAAGACCAAACCATTACGCTGTCACTAAAAACAAAAGACGCCAATTTTCTAAATAAGCTCGGAAATATTTGCGCCGCAATATCCTCCAAAAAAGTAGATTTAAGGAAGAACGACAATTCTGTTATTGGAACAGGACCTTTTTGTTTTACTAAATATAGAAAACAAAACAAACTTGAATTGGTACGAAATGCAGATTACTACGAAAAAGATATCTATGGAAAATCTTTACCCTATTTGGATCGGTTAAATTTTGTTTTTCAAATAGATAAAACTGCACAACTTTCATTATTTGAAAAGCACCAAACCGATTTAATGATTGGGATTCCTGAAAATTGTATCGCGGAAATTTTTGAAGGACGAATTGAAGATTTCAATAGTAAACCACCTATCCTTGTGATGTATAATAATCCACTTTTAACGACTAATTATTATTCTTTCAATTTGACGGATACTCGTTTTCAAAACA
>CAIYXD010000236.1 GCA_903930085.1 uncultured Flavobacteriia bacterium | reverse complement strand
TTGAGTGAACGAGCGGAGCATAAACCAAATGAACTTTCAGGAGGCGAACAACAACGCGTTGCCGTTTGTCTTGCTTTGATAAATCACCCTAAGGTTATTTTTGCTGACGAACCATCGGGAAATCTGGATTCCCATAATTCTGAGGAACTGCATAAATTATTCTTTCACCTTCGCGACGAATTTAAGCAAACGTTTGTTATTGTTACGCACAATGAATCGCTGGCAAATATGGCAGATAGAAAATTAGTCATGAAAGATGGCCTTTTAATTAGCTGAAACTGCAATCTAGATGGAATTTAATGAATTAAAAGAATTTCTAGACTTCAAAGCGGAGCAATACGAAAATCCCATTTTTTTAGAATCCGATCCCATTCAACTTCCACACCGTTTCACCGAAAAAGCTGCTATTGAAATTGTTGGTTTTTTGATTGCTACAATTGCTTGGGGAAATAGAAAAAGTATCCTTACCAGTGGGGAACGGCTACTTGAAATCATGGAACAAGATCCATATAATTTCATCATGTCCTATGAAAGCAAGGAAATACTACATTCTTCTTTCGTACATCGCACGTTCAATAGCCAAGATTTGGATTTCTTTTTCCGCAGTTTGAAAAATATTTACGCCAAAGGTGGATTAGAACATTCTTTCCGCGCGCACCCAACGATTAGCGGAGTGCAAGGCAGAATAGCACAATTTAGAGAAGATTTTTTGGCAACAGAGCACGAACAACGCGTTGTGAAACACCTTTCCGATCCAATGAGGAATTCCGCCGCAAAACGACTTAACATGTATTTAAGATGGATGGTTCGAGACGCAAAAAAAGGCGTTGATTTTGGAATTTGGAAGTCAATTCCAACATCCGAGTTACACTTACCATTGGATGTGCACACCAGTAATAATGCACGAAGACTTGGATTATTGCACCGCAAACAAGACGATTGGAAAGCATTGCAGGAATTAATGGCAACGCTGCAAAAAATGGATCCAATCGATCCCGTGAAATACGATTTTGCACTTTTTGGGCTGGGCGCCTTTGAAAAGTTTTGAAAAACGAACTTAGCAGGCTGTTTTCACCAATATTTTATTTACATTTGAGCTATGAAGTTTGTTTACCCTGAATTTCTTTGGTCTTTATTCGCACTAGCGATTCCAATTATTATCCATTTATTTAATTTTAGAAGGTATAAGACCCTGTATTTCTCCAGTCTAAAGTTCATTAAGCAAGTTGACCAGCAGACTAAATCCACTAAAAAACTCAAGCATTTACTGCTCCTTTTTCTGCGGATATTTGCTTTAACTTGTTTGATTTTTGCATTCGCTCAGCCATTTATTCCGGTTGAATCTAATTCTGAAAGCGGAGGAAAACCCGTTTTAGCGATCTATATTGATAATTCATTTTCCATGACTGCCAAAGGAACAGAAGGTGAATTGTTGTCTGAAGCACGCGAATTAACACGAAAATTGCTGCAAAATGTGAGTCTGGAAACACGCATTCTCCTTTCGACCAATCAAATGAGTGGTATCGAACAACGGTTGATTACAAAAGTGGAAGCACTTGAATTATTGGATAAAATTGAACCCGTTGCATTGGTTCGAAAACTAGATGACGTTCTCAATAGGCAGCGTTCATTTATCGATAAAGAAAGCGAAACAAACCAAAAAGTAAGTTCCCGACAATATGTTTTCTTCTCCGATTTTCAGAAGTCAACTGCCCGTTTTGCAGAGCTGAAAGAAGATAAATCTTCCTTTTATTACCCGGTTTTAGTTACACCGCAAGAAAAATCCAACGTGTATATTGATTCTGTTTGGTTTTCTTCTCCAATACAAAAAATTGGACAAAACAACGAGTTAAACGTACGAATAGTAAACAGCAGTTCGGAAGCATTGACAAATAGCGAGCTGCATTGCGAAGTAGATGGCATAAAACGCGATGTTTTTTTGGATATTCCTGCAAACGATAAAATAACAACGGTTTTAAACTATACAGAGAAATCAGGCGGATTAAAATCTGGCGTATTATCGGTGAAGGACAAACAACTATTCTGGGACGATGATTTTTACTTTTCTTACTTCGTTGCAAATGAAACAAAAATTCTAGTTATTAATGGTGAACAAAGTGTTACCGCCGTTTCACAAGTATACAATCTCGAAAAGTTTTATACCGTAAAAACAATCGACGAAAATACATTTACGCTGGATGCACTCGAACAAGTAGATCTTGTATTTTTAAATGGCGTGAACGAAATTCCATCCGGAATGGCACAAAATTTAAAATCCTTTGCGCAGTCTGGTGGCTCAATTGCTTTATTCCCAGGCACAAAAGTTGAAACAACGTCTTGGAATAATTTATTGAGCGATTTGAAAATGCCTACGTTGGGAAGATTGGTTGCGAGTGGGACTAAAATCGACAAACTGATCTACGATGATCCGTTCTTTTTTGGGATGTTTGAAAAGCAAAAATCGAACTTGAATTTGCCTGCAGTGAGCAAAGTATACCAAACGAATGCACAAGGAAATAGCGCTTTTTATAAACTTATACAATTGCAAAACGGCATGCCCCTTCTGGTTAGATCGGAAGGAGATTTGAATACGTTTCTATTTTCCGGTTCTTTAGATCCAAGTTTTGGAACATTTACTTCCGATGCTTTATTTCCTTCCATACTATTGAGAATTGGGGAAATGAGTCAGCGCAAAGCACCAATTTCACTTACAATCGGCAAAGAATCCTATTTTCCACTGTATAAAAAACAAAGCGGTGAAAAACCGATTCATATTAAAAATGAAACCGTAGATTTTATTCCTCCGATCAAAAAAAGAGGTTTGATTCACTATATTTCTTTGAGCGGTCAGGAAGCGTTGGAAATTTTAAAAGCGGGAACGTATGACGTTATCGATGAAAACAAAGAAGCAATTCTTTCCTTGAATTATGACCGATTGGAGTCGTCAACGGATTGTTTTACAAAAAGTGAAATTCTAACTGGATTGGACAACCAATTGCTCAAAAATATTTCATTCAGTGAAATTGCGGATGGCCAAAGTCTCACGAAAATTGATATTGAGAAACCTTTTGAATATTGGAGGTTATTTCTCCTTCTCGCGCTGCTTTTCATCGTGTCAGAAATGCTTGTTTTAAAATTTTGGAAATAAACTTATTGAACGAACAATGAAAATTCTTATTAAAAAAGCTACTATTCTAGATCCGTCCTCCGACTTTAACGGGAAGGTAATGGATATCTTAATCATTGATGGTAAGATCGATACTATTTCGAGCGATATCGCAGAAACGGAAGCAAAAGAAATTGTTGGCGAAAATTTAATTGTTACGCAAGGTTGGGTCGATTTAAAAGCACATTTTTGCGATCCGGGAGAAGAACACAAAGAAACGATTGATTCTGGTTTAGATGCCGCTGCATTTGGCGGATATACGCATGTTGCCGTTCTTCCGAGCACGCAGCCGGTTGTAGATGGGAAAAGTCAAATTGAATACCTGTTGCGAAAAGCAGAAAATCATGCGACTAGCATTCATCCAATTGGTGCAATAACAGAAAAAATGAAGGGCGAAAATCTTGCCGAAATGTTTGACATGTACCAACATGGCGTGCGACTTTTCTCCGATGATTTAGTTCCGCTAAATTCCGGAATCCTATACAGAGCTTTGCTTTACGCCAAAAATTTTAACGGAAAAATAATTGTTTTTTCACGCGATTATTCCCTTGCCGGAAATGGAATGGTAAATGAAGGTGAAGCGTCTACCAAAACGGGTTTAAAAGCCGATCCAACAATTGCTGAAATAATACAAATTGAACGGAATTTACGATTAGCAGAATATACAGATGGAACGATTCATTTTACCGGAATTTCTTGCGCAGAAGGAGTTGATTTGATCCGTAAGGCAAAATCCCAAGGTAAAAAAGTAACGGCTGATGTGCACGTGTTAAATCTAATTTATTCGGAAACTGCCGTTTTGGGATTTGATTCCAACTTCAAAATTATGCCACCATTGCGAAGAGAATCCGATCGAATTGCGCTATGGGAAGGTTTGAAAGATGGAACGATTGATACCATTGTTTCCGATCACCGACCGTTCGATAAAGAAGAAAAAGATGTTGAATTTGACAATGCTTCGTTTGGGTGCATCAACCTTCAAACGGTTTTTTCCGCTTTGGCAACCTGCAAAGAATTCGATTTAAATTTGGTAATAAAAGCACTTTCCATTCAAGCAAGAGCAATAGCTGACATACCTGAAAACCCAATTCAGCAAGGAAATAAAGCAGATTTAACGATACTTTCGCCAGACGAAAAATGGGTATTTACAAAAGACAAAATTATTTCACAAACCGAGAATTCGCCATTCCTTGGAAAAGAATTGAAAGGATCAATTGTAGGAATAATTAATAACGGTAATTTAGCGTGCAGAGAATAAATAAAATGCCCA
>CAIYXD010000235.1 GCA_903930085.1 uncultured Flavobacteriia bacterium | reverse complement strand
TAAATAAGGAAAGCATGAAGTATTTATTTTCCCGCTATGGCGGACAAACATTTATCATCGGTAAAGGAAGAGCGAGTGCCGAAAAATTACCACAAGACCAATCCTTGGATTATTTATTGGATCATTATGCCACCGAAATCATCGAGAAGGTGTTTTTTATTTCCTCCTACGACGCCTTGCCCGAATTCATGGGCGCGTATGAAAAGTTGCCGTTAAAAGCTGTGAAAATTGGAACGGTCGAACACGATTTTAACGACCTTTTCCTGCAGCAAGATTTTAAAGTAGAGACCGCTATTTATGTCGCTATTCATTCTTTTACGAATGTCTTTGCGCTTTTTATTCGGACATCCAGTGAAACGCTTAAATTCTTCCTCAGCGACTATAAACCGTCGTATGATTACGTTCAAACGACCTTTTTTCGGGACGTTGATACACACAATCTGCGCGAAAACCCGAAGCTAATGGAAATCATGTTGCTCATCCTGTTTTATAAAATGGAAATCCATTCAAGCGACTTTGTGTTTCAAGCCTCCAAAACCTTTTTGGGAAAACGGATCTCAAAGGAATTTTGTGAAAATGTAAACGCTTTATCCAAATCCATTCAGTCCGATGCAGATTTAAAGCGGCTGCTAAAAAGCTATTAAACCGAAAAAAAAACGTTTTCCGTTGGATTTCAAAAAATAGAAAATTTAGCATAAACAGTAAGCGTTTCGTTTCTCCTTTGGCAGTTGTTCAACTTGAACTGAAAGCCAAGCGACTGGAAAAGGTACGTTGGAGAAATAGAGGTGAGGCGGAATCGATAAACAACGCCAAAGCCTCACTTCTCTGATTAAATAATTAAAACCGTAAAATATAGAAAGCATGAAAAAAGGATTAGCAAGCGTTTTGCTGTTTTTACACTAAACACTGGCGCAAAAATAATAATTGTAACAAATTAAATAGAAAACTAGCGTTAAAAACTAAAATTAAAACCTAAAAAATATGGAATATGTATTAATTCAACGCAGTGGTTTCCGCGAGGAGCTCCTTAAAAACCACGCGCAACTGGAGAAACTTGGCAATGAAGAGCTGGTAACTTCGTATAACCGCCAAGTGGAAATCGGAATAGTTGGCGTATATTCACAAGCGGTTTTCCTGGCTGCGATGCGTTTCGTTTTTTTGAAAAGATTCGGAATGAGCCCCGTGGAAATGGAAGAGGGAATACTCCTAAAGTTAAATAAGCCGGTTAAACTGGTAAAAGAGGAATGGGTGTATGTAGACTAAATTCCCAAACCTTAAGAACTAAATTATAAAAACTAAACACAAAAGACTAAACACAAAACACATGAAAACAAGAGAAGAGGAAAAACAAGCATTCCAAGGGGAGAGCAATCACCAATTAATGTTGCGGTACAACCAAAAAAGGAAAACTCCGAATACGTCCAAAGAAGTATTTCTGGCAGCCTTTACCGAAGAATTACAAGAACGCGGGATTGGCTTTGAGGCGATTACCAGTCCTACCGGGGAATTGAATTTCCGTATGGAGAGCGACGTCTTTTTATCCGGAAAAAAGCTCTTTCTTACCTCGGATTTCAAAGCGAAAAACGCTACGCTTACCCTACATTTCAAGCAAAATAGGGCATCTGAAAAAATTACGTGTGCTTTCAAACGCACCAAAGCATATTCCTTACAATTGCTGCAACTTTTGGAAGATACGGAAGGCGCCATTCTCGTTTCGTTTGAGCACGAGCAGTTGCAAACCTTAGTCGATGGAACGGGAATTCACCAGTATTTAATGGCCAGTTTTGATTCAGACAATAAACTAATTGGCGTGAGTTTTTTCAACCAGTCGGGAACCGGAACGTTTGGTATTCAAACCCAGGCCAAAAGTATTTTCGTGTTTCCCCAAAATCAGTTTGATTTTTACGCTGCAGAAATTGCAGGTTTTGAATTGGTTATGTAATAAATAGTTTGAAAAATTAGCAGGATTAATTTAATTTCTGCTAATTTTTAATACTAATTCCCGGCAATTTTTTCAATACTCAAGTAATAGACGAATGTGCGGAGCGGTTTGGATAAGTTAGCTAACATTTCTATGTTTTGGTTATATTTCTTGGCGAAATTATTTAACGCATTGACCCGATTTTCGTTAACTTTTGTGATTTCAATAACTTTTAAAACACTGCCAACTTTCAATCGTTTTTTAAATTGTTCTTGAAATCATTTAATAGATACAACTTTTAGATTGGATGGTAAAAACAATGCTTTCCATACATCATTTTATACAAGAAATAAGTTAACAGATTAATTTATTTCAGAATCTATATATTACATCCTATTTCTACATTTCAGCATATAATTCCCGCTTATTAGTAATCAATTTTACTTTTTCAGTAAGTATATTTTACTTTTTCAGTAAGTTTTTTTGATCTTTTTATAAAATTTAACCAAATCTCCATTTTTTTATTAAATTTGAACTTAAATGTAAATTAAGTTTTATTAATATTAGTTTTCGGTAATTAGAGCATCTCGAATAAATAAAAGGAGATTTTACATTTAAAACACATGAGTTTAGGGACTGTAGCATCAATTTCAATTTTACAATTAACTTAAAAATGGATCGACTTTATAAATCATTTTCACCAGAAAAAGTAGAAAATAAATCATGTTTGAGTGCTTCGCGATTTTTCAAAAGAAAACACGGAATAATTCCAATTACTAAAAATGATAATATATCCACTGTTGCTATTTTCGATTTATCTAACATTATTAAAAAAAGTGGTCAAACAAAAACTTCTTTGTTTAGAAAATTTGAAAAATGGTTTGATCTTCGTTTCGGTTGGTTTTTTGTAAACGGCCATAATATGGATTCGTGGAATAAGATGTTAGGCGAAAAATACAAGAATAAATAACCGTGTCTTGATTTCCTTACAAGCTTATAGTTTTTAGGATAAAAGTATACTACTAAATATCAATACTTTTGCTTTGATAAATAAAAAAAAAAGCAGACGAGTATTAGAATTATGCTTAGAACGTTTGGTCTTCAAAATCAGGCTAAAAGCATTCTAGTCTTTCCCCAAAATTAGTTTGATTTTTATGCGTCTGAAATTGCAGGTTTTGAATTGGTGAGCTGAGTTTATTAGCCTTATTTATATGTAAATGAAAAGCATTGAATAACCTGTTCCTGTTTTTGAAGCGACCAACAATAAACATCCACTCAATTTATTTGTTTAATTAATAAGAAACCCTAAGGAAAGAAAACTTCATAGGGTATTTTGCTGTTTTATTTAGTTTTAATGCACAACAAGACATCCTTTCATACAAAAGTTTCGTCCACATGTAGTCGCTATTAGCAAGTGAATTAAAAATAACGGCTCGTGTGGATATTTTAAAAATTAAAGCGCACGTAACCAACTATTTGGGATTAAGTGAATGAGAAAGATTCAATAGAGTCTTTTTTTAATAAAAATAAAAAAGAACAATTTTAACGCATGAAAGTAATCGCAACACTCTTTTTGTTTTCCGCATTTCAGCTTTTCGGACAAGGAAACACGCCAGTTTCTGGTGGAATTTATCAAAACACAACTTGGACCTTAGCTGGCAGCCCGTATATTGTAACAGGTTCTATTTGCGTTTTCCCAGGAAATACCCTAACGATCGAGCCGGGATGCGAAATACTTATTGATAATCTGACTAATTCATCTATATACATCGAAACTCGCGGAACGCTAAATTGTGTTGGAACAGATTTGCTTCCTATCAAAATCCGCACAATATACGATACCACAAACAGCGTGGCTTGGCAAGGATTTGTTTGCACGAGTTCCCAAGGTGGCGTGCTCAACGCAGATCGATTCCATATCTCCAATGCACATACTCCGTTTGGATATGAAACGCCCTTGAACAATTATCAATATACCAATTGTAAATTCAGTCATTGTTTTCAAGCAATTACGGTAGCCAATTCACTCAACTTACAAAATTGTCAGTTGATTGACAACGAAGTAGGTGTTTATGGTTGGTCTTATTTCACGATTAACAATTGCTTGTTTAAAGACAATACTACTTCTATTTACGCTTACGCTACCGCGTTGCAAATGACCAATACCAATTTTATAGATAACCAGATTGGTTTAACCTTTGTATCGAATGTATACGACTCAATTTATATTACTGATTGCCAATTCACAAACAATGTTTTGGCTCTTAATTACCCAAATAAAGGAACGGTTCAAAATTGCTTGTTTAAC
>CAIYXD010000234.1 GCA_903930085.1 uncultured Flavobacteriia bacterium | reverse complement strand
GTATGCGTATCGTGGCAAACATCCGTAATTATCGCAACATCCGGCTTGATGCGTTGTGCAATCATTTCAGCACCACGCAAACCAATTTCTTCTTGCACAGAATTCACAATATATAAAGCAAATGGCAATTTTGTCTTATCTTCTTTCAAAAGGCGCGCAACTTCCGCAATCATAAAACCACCCATTCGGTTGTCCAACGCTCTTCCAACGTATCTATTTTTATTCAAAATCATGAATTCATCTTCGAAAGTTGCAACACAACCAACGTGAATGCCTAATTTTTCAACCTCCTCTTTTGTATCGCAACCGCAATCCAAAAAGATATTTTTCATAGTTGGAGCATCTTCTTTTTGCTGGCGCATGTGAATTGCCGGCCACCCAAAAATTCCTTTTACAATTCCTTTATCGGTATGAATATTTACCCGTTTTGAAGGTGCAATCAAATGATCCGAACCACCATTTTTCCGTAAATAGACAAATCCATCTTTGGTGATATAATTAACAAACCAGGAAATCTCATCCGCATGCGCTTCAATTACGACTTTATAACTCGCTTTTGGATTGATAACGCCAACAACGGAACCGTAATTATCGGTAAAATACTCGTCTATATAAGGCGACAAATATTCCAACCATAATTTTTGTCCTTCCGACTCAAAACCTGTTGGACTTGGATTATTTAAATACGCTTCCAGAAACTTCTCTGACTTTGAGGTGATGATCTTTTTCATGTGCTTGTTTTTATTTCTTCGTTACAAAAATACTATTCTGCTTTATTTTAGCAAGGTGACATTTCCCTTTATAATGGATTCTATTCCGTCGATGCAAATTACCTTTAAATAATAATCGTAGACATCGGGGTCCATTGCTTTTCCTCGGAAAGTTCCATCCCAGCCATAATTTCGATCGGTTGATTCAAATACCATTTCTCCCCAGCGGTCAAAAACCCGAAAGATCATTCCTTCAATTAATTGTCCCCGAACAAATAACACATCGTTTTCCTTATCCCCATTTGGAGAAAAAGCGTTCGGAATATAGATAAATGGCTCCCCGCAAATAAACGTGAAAACCTTCACCAAAACAGTATCGGTTTTTGCGCATATGCCATCTGAAACAGAAAGCGTGTAAATTGTTGTGTTTTCAACTGTCACACTCGTCGTTTGCATGGTTGGATTTGTAACGCCGGCTGTTGGCGACCATTGGTACGATAATCCCGATGGCTGGCCGATTAACGTCGTCGCAGAACCTGCTGGAATTAAAATTTCAGAAGCAGAAGCATTTACCAAACCTTCGCCAATTGCACTCACCGAAATTAAGATAGAATCCACAATGACACAGCCATTCGACGCAGAAGCCGTTACGAAAATATAACTTGTTTCCAGCGGCGCAACTAGAACTTGATTAGAGGATGAAGGCGTAACCAAAACATTCGATGGCGACCAAGCATAGGTAAAAGAAATGGACGGATTTAGATTTGTCGCGGTAATTAAAGTCTGATCCCCCAAACAGATGGAATCGTTTGCCGTTAATTCAAGTGCCGAACTGATAAATGCAACGGAAACGCTATCCGTGGAAAAACACCCGAGATTTCCTACTTGTAAATAATAGGTTGTTGAACCATTTGGAATAATCGTTAAAATGGAATCGGATACATTGGTATTTAAGGTATCTGTAAATTGAGCATTTGTTGACCAGATAAAATAATCTGCCGTACCAAAACTATTTGCAGCAATGGTAATTTCTGTCGGACTGCACAATTCCAAGGTTGCAGGAAGGGAAATTTGAATGGAATCCGTCACAATAATTGTAATTTGAGCCGTATCCACGAGCAAACAAACGCTATCGGTTACATACAAACTTATATCGTAAACACCTGGAATGGAATACGTAATAGAAGGATTGAAAATAACAGAACTGGTATCTCCATTGCCAAAATCCCACAAATAGGAATCCGAATCCGTTGAGAAATTTTCGAGTACGACATTAAAAGTTGCGCAACCCACGGATTGATCTACCGTAAATTCAGCATTTGGGATCAACTGGAAATCAAATTTAAACAATACGTTGTTGCAGTTGGAACTTAGATTTGAACTAGACCAAGCGCCAGAACTTGTTGGAAAATCGGAAAATCCGCCGCAACCGCCACAAACAGATTGGTACACAACGCCATTTTTATCGAAACGCGAAGTGCCACCATCCACATGCTCTTGTGCTTGATTTCCACCTAAATAAGATCCGTACAAAAGATTGGTAAATTCTCTGGCAATCACCAACAAATAAAAGTCAAACCCATTTGGCGGCGTTGCAATAAAGGCATCTGGCGAAACCGGCATTCCTGCCAATGGCGTTCCTTGGAGAATATTCGCGCCCCAACCGGAGATGTACATATTTCCACAAATATC
>CAIYXD010000233.1 GCA_903930085.1 uncultured Flavobacteriia bacterium | reverse complement strand
GATTTAAGTTCGGCAATAATTTCAGGTACAAGAACTTTTTGAATCGCTTTTGAATTTGGTAAAATTTCACTGGATTCCCCTAAGTACGTGCATAAAAAAGTATCTGTTGGAATAGGGGAGCGATCCACATGAAAAGAATATACGTCTGTCGGGAAAAATGGATTAGTTGGATCTTCTTCATAACTTTTGATAATGTTTAAAACCGGGGAGGCGCCATAATCAGCTAATAATTGGAAGTCTTTCAAAAGGATTTCAACCGCCAATTGACCGTTCTCACTTAATTTAAGTGCTTTTAACTCCTCCAATTCAATCACTTTCATTGCCTCGTTCAACTCAATTTGATCGACAATTTCAGAAAAATCACCCACCAAGGTTCGATTCCAACATATAGCATTTGTTTCACCAAGAAAAGGAGATGAAATGAGATCTTGAAAATTGGAAACAAATTGAATCTGTTGTTTTTCAGAAGGAGATAAGTCGTTCATACATATAAAAATATTTTTTCTGTATTTTTTGGAGAGGTTGGACTAATCCCCAAATCAGTTTACGAATTTACGTAAGTTTTTTGTTTCTCTAAATGCACACATTGAACGTCATTACAAAAAAATCCCGCAAATTTTCTGCTGCATGCTGGCTTTTTAAGCGTTCTTAATTGGTTTTAATTTCAAGATCGTTTTCTTGTTTTGAAGTTGATTCCCTAAAAATATCGTAGTAGAATCCTATTACAAAAAAGTCTCGTCCTGTTTCGTCGTTAATTTTATAATCGAATTGGTGTAAATAACCAATCTGAAGAGTGGTTGATTTTAGCGGTTTGTAATTAAATGCAAATAACAATCTGTTTCGTTCAAAATAAGGTTCCTTGTTAGTGAAAAATAGTTCATTACTAACATTAATTTGAAACGGTGTGAATTCATTTTTTTCTTTACCAAATGGATAAGAAACCCCAAGTCTATACCTAAACCTATTGCGATAGCCATTATTTGTAAATCTAAATTCTGCTCGATAGCGCTGTTCTATCTTTAATTTTCCTATAGATTGAGAAAAAATTAGTTGTGGCCAAAGCCTAAATTCGTCATTGTTTTTTGGTAAAACAAAATCGCCTCCTTCTTTGTAAGTTTGATAACTACCTGCGCCAAGGGTCAACTTAACGTTTTTGTGAACTTTGTATTCAATACCGCCCTTATATTCGTAATAGTGAAAGTTACTGTAATATTTTAAAGAACGGAGTTGTGCTTCTCCAAAAAAGCTGAGGTTATCCGTATAGTTATATTTTACATTTAGGATGTTCCAACTTCCCAAATCAGTGGTTTGTGCCGCAGTTCTATTTGTCCAAAGAAAAATAATAATTATGGGTAATACAACTTGTCTCATTCCGTTTTAGATTTAGAAGTGTTCATCTTTTCAACAACTGAAACGGATTTTTGTAATAAAAGAGAATTGGGTATAGTTATTATTTCCCCGTTAGCGGATTTAAGATGAACAAAAAAATAGGTTAAATCAGTAACTTCTCCTTCAAACGGATACTCTTTATCTAAGACTTTTAGTGTGTCTCCAATTTTTACCGGGTGATTAAAAAACAGTAATAAGCTCGATGTTACATTTGAAAGTAAGGACCATTGCGCAAAAAACGCTATTCCTAAAGCAGTTAAAAGCGTTCCTACAAAAACAGCAATTTCATTTTGTTTAAGTCCCCAGATAGCAGATAACAAAATACTGGCGGCCAAAAAAGATACTAAATGAACAGCTTTGATAATCATTTTTCTCCTGCCGCGCTGCAAGTGAGCCTGCTTTAAAGAATTGTTTATGAATACTTTAGTGGTGTAATGGGTAATGAAGTAGCCCAGAATTACTAAAATGGTCTCGATAATTTGAATTTTATAAGTTTCCATTAGCGCTTTTTATTAGTTTTTCTATCTTCTGTCCAATAAAGTCGCAGGTAGCTTTCTATTAAAAGTAATTGTTGCACCATTTTGCTTACTGCGTGTAACTGCATTTAGTTGTATTGTTATGGTATAAATTTTTCGAATGTATTTCCGTTAAATTTAAATGTTCCGTTGTCTGGTGTCCCGAGCCATAAGCTACCTTCATTATCCTTATACATTGAAACTAAATTAACGTTATTTAAGCCGTCTTTTACCGAGTAATTAATACTATTTATCCCGTCATATTTATAAACTCCTTGGTCCCAAGTTGTCAGCCAAATATTCCCATTATTATCTTCTATTATGTTTGAATAATAAATGTATTCGTCTCCGCCAAAAATTTTTGCGTTTCCAATTCCTTCTGTTTTCTGGTATTGAAGTCTGTCGCTTTTTAGTGTCTTTTTAAAATCGAAAATATACTTGTGCCAAGTGTTACAAAGCCAATAACTGCCTTCTTTGTCCTCAAATATGGAACGAATACCAAATGATCCACCTGCTGGAACGATTGTCAAATCGTATTCGTACATCCATTTAATAGAATTTCCGTCAAATCGACAAGCACCAAAAACAGATGTGCCAAACCACATTGCACCTTTTCGGTCTTTATAAATACAATAGACTTCGTAAGGACTAAAAAATGGATTTATTCCTCTTTGTGTCATTTCCTCGTGCAAATAATGTTTCGGAAATTCTAAATTATAGAGGTTTGTTCCGTCATAGCGATATGGTCCGTGTTCGTTTCTTTTACCCAAAGGGTTAAACCACAAATCATCTGGTTCTAGTTCCCATTCTTTACTTTTGATAGTTTTTAAAGTGGTAATTTTTTTTCCGTCAAATTTGTTGATACCACCGAAAGTTGTAATAAATATATTGCCAAATTTATCTTCTTGAATTTGTCTTATGGTGTCGCTGGCAAGTCCATCTTTTGTTGTAAAATTGATAATAGTTTTTCCATCATAACGATACACACCGTCACCATTGCTGCTATACCAATAGTTATTTTTCTTGTCTTGAAACACATACCATAAATGGTCGCTAAGTTTTTTTACAGTATCGCCCTTTGCAGTTTGTTCGCTTAAAACTGCAACGTTTGAGCTATCTATTAACTGCCCGAAGCACGGTGTCAATAAGGTGAGAATGCTAATAAATAAGAGTGTTTTTAATTTCATTGTTGTCAGTTCAATGTTTGTGGTGTCG
>CAIYXD010000232.1 GCA_903930085.1 uncultured Flavobacteriia bacterium | reverse complement strand
TTCCCGAATCCTGCACGGAATTTTACGACGGTATATTTTGATGGAATTGCACTTCAAACGATAGTATTAACGGATTTGTCGGGTAAGATATTACAAACCATTCCGGTTACTGGAGAGGTAATTCAGGAGGAACTTTTTGTGCGTTCAGCAGGAGAATACTTAGTAGTTATAATTTCCAAGGAAGGTGAGAAAATGGTGCGGAAAATTAGTTTTATCTGAGTCTATAAAATAGGTGTTCGGTGGGGAAGCGGAATACAGCATTTCTCCGCTTCGCACAAGTGATTAATTTTTATTCTGCACCTTGTTTAAACTTCTAAAATAATCATTTGGAGATTGGTTCGTGAATTTTTTAAAAGCTGTAAAAAATGGATTATAGGAAGAGAATCCGACTTCAAAGGCAAGTGTTTCCATTGTGTTTATAGAGAGAAATCCTTCATTAATCAATTCTTTTGCGTGATTAATTCTATGCACTGTTTTAAATTCTGTAAAGTTCACTGTACAATGGTATTTGAATAAGTAAACAAGGTGGCTCACTGGTTCTCCAATTTCCACGGCAAGCTCTGAAATGGAAATTTTCGGATTTTTGAACAGTTGTTTTGTAATAAAAATCCGTTCTATTTCTTGTATAATTACCAGTGCCTTTTGATCCATTTTATCTCTCATTTTAAAATCATTTTGATTTTCAATAGCCGAGATGTCTGATTTCCAAAAATTATTTAGCACAATTTTTTCAACTTGAAAGTTCTTGATTCGCTGGTTTAATTTAGGCAAGCCAAAAAGTATTTCTGGTGTGATAAGAATTTTCCCAAAGATAATGATCCATAAAATAGAACTTACAATCGAAAAAGGATTGCCTGATAATAGTGTGTTTTGAGAAAAATCTATTAGCAGTGAAATAATTAATCGGACAACTTGAAACGTGCTAAAAATAAGCAAGAAAATTGACCAGTTACGGATCAGATTGAAATGCTGAACATTTGAAGAATTTACTTCATTAAAAAAATTTTTGTAGACAAGTTTCCAAATGAGAATTAGGTAAACAATGGGAAAAATGATTGTTATTAAAAAATAGAAAACCCTAATATTCTCTTCTTTAAACAAATGAAAATTAGCGTTAGTCTGAAAAAATATCGATAAGACAATTGGGAATATTAAATGGAGTAAATCTTTCCAGATAATTTTTTTCTGATCTGCGACAAGTCCTTTGAAGTAGAGGTAAAATAAGGGCAAAAGTATTAGCAACAGTGAGCGATGAGCAGTGGAAAAATCCGCTGCAATGGATTGAAGGTGGAATCCATAAGTACCCCTCATCAATGAACGAAAAGAAACAATTCCAGTGATTAATAAAAAGAAAAAGTTTACGTGTTTATTGGAGCGTATGGAAAACAGCAGCAGAATAATGGTTGTAAAACCAACAAATCCAGTCAAAATAAAAATACTATTTTCAACAACAGAAATTTCCATTATTTTCAATGATCTAAGAATACTAAAACTTAATAAGCTACGAAGATACCTTAATTTTTTAAAAATGAAGTTATTTTCATTGCTTACTTTTTGTAAAAAAAGTAAGCTTACTGAAAACCTAAAATAGCTATTGAAAACACTAAAGGATTTACTAAAAAAATAAAATCCAAAAAAAGCGAGAAAATTGCTAGGCTAAAAAGTATAAATTTGATTTGTAATTAATAATTCCATTAGGGTTTTAAACAAAAAACACATAGAAACCACCACGTAATGTTTAAAAAGACAGCACATTTTCTTCGGAAGTTAGTGCTGTTTTTTTTTTTTGGCTTTTTTTCTGTTTTACCCTATCCGTTCTTTTCCATTTCTAACGGCATTTCCATCCCGCATTTAAAATGTCCTTTTGGACATGTCTTGAACCCATGTAATCCGCACGGTCTGCAGTCTAATCCTAAAACTTCTCGTATTTCGGAATCGTCAGAAAGTGGACCGAAGCCAAATGCTGGAACGGTGGAACAGAAAAAAGCGGTCACCGGAGCATTCATGGCAGAAGCAAGGTGTAAAGGTCCGGAATCGTTCACGAAAGTGCGTTTTGCTTTTGCAAGTAATGCCGCGGATTCCAATAAATTGAGTTCACCTGCCAAATTTACAGCGTTTGAAACACCAGATCGTTCTATAATTTCCGCGCACAATTCTTGGTCTGCTTTTCCGCCGAGTAGGTAAATTTTCCCAGTACTGGATTTTTGTTGTACCAGTTCAACCCATTTTTCTATTGGTAGTTGTTTTGTAAACCAAACACTTGCGGGCGCCATACAGAAAAAGTTTCCTTTAGAAAATTCCTTTACCTTTTCAAAATTGGCTTGTGATGGGTAAAGTTCCGGCCGTTTACGTGCAACTGCGCCAAATTCGCTAATAATGGATAAATTGCGCTCCACTTCGTGCTTGTTCGTACCAATAGCATGCGGAAACGACTTCGTATAAAAAAGCGCAAAAGGATTTTTTTTGAAACCGTATTTCTTCTTTCCACCAGAAAAAGTAGTCAGTATTCCAGAACTGCCAAAGCGGTGCAGATTTAGCACTAAATCATACTGTTGACTCCGAAATTGCTTGATTAATTGCAACATAGAACGCCATTTCCCTTTCGATTTATCGAATGTAATGACGTAGCGCAAATTGGGGTTGTTGTGCAGCAATGTTTCGTTTCCTTTCTTCACAAGAAAATCAATGCTTGCAGCGGGAAATAGGCGTTTCAATTCAGAAGCAACAGGTGTTGCAAGAATTACATCTCCGAGAAAAGCGGTTTGAATAAGAAGAATTTTTTGCACGGAATCCACGGGACTTTTCACACGCTTATTTCAATAAGGTTACAAATCCGCGCTTCACAATTTCAACACCATTTCCATCGTGCAACACAAGCATATAAATGTAGGAGCCTGTCGCCGCTAGTTCACCGGAAAAGGAAATCGTACCATCCCAAGCGCCTTCGGGAGAATCTGTCTGGTAAATTGCTTGTCCCCAGCGGTCAAAAATTGTAAAACGGTAATC
>CAIYXD010000231.1 GCA_903930085.1 uncultured Flavobacteriia bacterium | reverse complement strand
TGCAACATAAAAAGAGGGTGTATAAAAACACAATCCATATTCCTTCTGTTGGCCGTTAATAGAATATTCATTAAAAATACCTTCGTTGGCAGTACTTGCTTTTACATCACAGGTTAATTCTGCACTATTCGGCCCAAAAAATCGTTTCCTATTAGCGCGGTTATATTCTACTCCATTAAAATTGTTTTTCTTAAATTGAAAAAAATGATCTTGTCCCCAACCTGTTTTATTTGGAATATATTGAAACGAACTTTCTCGCCAAAGTGGGTTGGGATCATCTACTGCAACGCGCCAGAAATAAACAGTACTATCCGTGCAGATGAGTGGCACATTTACCATTGAGCTAGACAAAATCCATTGGGATGGATTGATTTCCTTGATTCCGCCCAATCCCGTAATTAATGCGAAACGGTGAAATGGGCTTGCCGCACCTTCAAAATCTATTGTGTCAATTTCAAATCGGTACGTATTAAGTTCCGCAATTGGATTAATTGTGGATGCTTTTAGTGTAACGCTATCGTTCGGTACAACGGCATATTCATAAGGTAAAATAGGTTGAATACCGTCAATATCAATAAAAAGTGTTTTTACAACTTGATTATTTAACACTTCGTCGTATTGCTCATCGAGATAACTCGGTTGGTCTATTTTAAAACTGAAGGTGTTGATTCCAATTCCAATGTTTGCCTGAAGTGGTAATTTGAACGATAAAGTAGATGTGTAGTGGAGTTCAGGGATTAAAAATGTGTAAACCGAGTCAACTGTTGTGGAAGGGAAATTTCTAGTTACTTCCACTAAAAAAGTATCTGTTATGGATCGACCAAGATTTTTTAGGTCTAAATTTATCTGAATACTATCTACCGTTAAGTTTAAATCTTCCGGTAAAAAAGAGATGCTCTGTTCTGTTATTTCAATTTCTGGTCGCTCGTGCCAATTTAATTTCACCATTGGATCACCATTCAAAGTCATCTGCAGACACGTACTTTCAATGAATAAATCTGCTGATGGTGATTCTAAAGTTGCAATGGTTTCTTGAATTTGTTTCCCAAGGGTTTTTCCGTAATTAACGCCGCTGAACTGCTTGTATAATTGGCTAGAATATTGGTTGAGTGTATGCGGAAATCCTAGCCCAATCGTTCCAATGTAGCCAATTGCTCCGCTATTTATGGAACGAACAAATTCTTCTGATTTAGAAACAGAGTTTTGAAAAATATCGCCATTGTAACAGGAGTTCGTAATTATTAATGGATATTTCCCTTGATTATTCCAATTGGAAGGCTCATCGATATTGATTTCAAAGCCGGAGGAAGAACTATTATAGTGGCCAAATAGATTGATCAATGAAACGCCATCTCGAATTCTGTCCATTACAGCATTTAATTCCGTAGGCGAAAGTGGATTATTTCCAATTTTTGCAATAGATTGAACGTTTCCACCAAATTTCTCCTTTTTCAGGATATTGGCTAGAGCACCCATGTATTGTCCAAATAGATTTTGTTGACCAACATTCGATCCTCCAATAAAATGCAACACTTGTTTTTGCCAATCTTTTGTGCTGGAAGAATATTCTGAAAGTGGATTTTGGTTTTGCTCGTGTTCTTTGACCTTATCCAAGTAATCGCTTAGTTCCTGGTTACTATTTACAGCGATTCTCCCCGTTGGAATCAATGGTTTCCATTTTGATGTTCCTGTTAAATTCGATGTTATACAGGCATCACTAGAAGGTTGTCCAAATGAGGGAATTAAGGATGCGGCGAAATTGGTTGAATTTTTTCTAGAACCTGGTCCGGTAGATAAAATACTAACGACATTTGCTTCCCGAATTCCTTTTCCAATTAAAAAAAGTCCTACAGGTTTAACAGTAGCATTTTCATAAATATGGTGAGAAAAACGACGGATTCCATTGATGTGCTTTTCAATTCCTCCGCCATATTGCTGGTATAATTCATTTA
Source organism: uncultured Flavobacteriia bacterium (assembly GCA_903930085.1). Taxonomy (GTDB): domain Bacteria; phylum Bacteroidota; class Bacteroidia; order Flavobacteriales_D; family Crocinitomicaceae; genus M0103. Next base: position 15,831 of record CAIYXD010000231.1, on the reverse strand, counting down.
CATTTGCAAAAATTACAGTGTGATTTCCACCAAGATCAGAAGAACGATAATCCGCATATTGAGCGGAAGATGCCTGCAGTTTTGGATGGTAAATCATAAGTAATGAGCTGTCCGTTTCCATCGACTCAAAATCTGTGAATCTATCTCCAGGCCCTACAGAAACTAAATTGGAAATAGTTAGAATCGAAGTGGCATCTTGCTGAATTACGCGCTGTTTCGTTCCTGAAATGCTATTTGGAATTAGTAAACTATGCACTCCACCATTTGAAATAGGTGCTAATTTCTTCGGATTTTCACCCAAGACAAAAAACAATGGATTTGAAGAAGAAATATTGGTTAAATCAACTCTTATTTTTGATTGTATCTCATTGTTTTCAATAAGAAAATTTGAACTTGTAGCGCCAGATAGATTTGGAATTCGAGGGTAAAGAAACGACCAATAATTAATAGATTGATAATCCGTTGCAGCGCCTTGGTCACCGACGATTGAAATTTTAAAATTGGAATTACCACTTGCAGGAAGAATGGATACTGGAAATGTTTTGGAAATGTGAATCGCTTTCCAACCTGTGAATATTGAATCACAGATTGCGAAATTTGAAGATCCAATTGTATGCTTTGTATGGTGATTTCCAACTCCGGAAAAACTCGCATTTGAAACTCCTACAGTTACAGATTTATACTGCACCAATGGTGCGTCGGGTCCTTGGTAAATTTGATCAATTTGTGTATTACTCGCATCCCATGTATAGCCGCCGGCGCCATTGACCTGACTGCTTCCCCAGCCTTCCCCGGAAGTAAAGAAGGAACTTGATGCGTCCGAATATTTTTCACCTTCGTTATAACTTGAATTATTGGATTGGAAGCGCTCAAACAAAATATAGTTTGATGGCGCGTAGGCTGCAATATCCGTGTCTGTTTCAAGTTGGAAACGCTTATTATTTGTTGCAGTATTCCAAGTAAAAAAATATTGAATGGTATCGTTGTATAAACTGTATTTTGGATTGCCCACATCACTTGCAGACTCGTAAAGAGTAGAATCTAGCCAGCCGTCATTTTTCTCTGCGTAAAACATTAAATAATCGCCTGGATCAAAACTTGAATCTCCACCGTCTTCAATGTATAAAGGTATTTCCTGTTCTCTTCCAAATATTTGAATGTTTTGAGTGGAAAATGCATTTGAGGTAATATTCGCATTTTGTAGTGCAGAATAATCGATTTTGTGAATGCCTGAAGTATGAATTTTGAAGGCGTAATATTTTTGAGAATACTGAATCCACTCATTTCCAAATGCCTGAGCGAATGAATTAAAATTTAAAGAAACACAAAACAGTAAAAGAAATAATGTTGTTTTCATTTTATTGCATGTTTTTAGGTTTATCCAATTTTAATTTTAAAGAAATAACATGGGAATACAAAGCAACCGATGCATCGCCAATATCTGTGAATGCATAGTCGAGGTGAAAATTCTTTATCGTTAATCCAATTCCAATGTTCGGCTGAAAATTGAGTGTTTTTGAATCATCAAAGTTTTTAATATACTGCATGTTTGAAATTCCTCCTCGAACAGCTACATAATTTTTAAAACCAAATTCAATTCCCATGTGTGGGTCCAAGGAAAAAAGACCAGATTTGAGAATTGTATTTCTTCTGCCGTCTGTTGTAACATCTAAATCGATTTCTCCAGCGGTATAAATTCCTTTTTTTCCAAGGTCAAATTTACCGTGTCCCGCAAAAATAACACGCGGTAAAGTCAATTCTAAACCATTTTCAGGAATTTCATTACCAGTTGCGATAAAAATTTCTTGCGTTTGTTGGTTGAGATCAAAAACCCATGCATTGAAGGTCGAAGTAACATCGCGCGCCATAACGCCAAATTTCCAATGCTTTTTTAATTGGTATTGCGCACCTGCATCAATTCCAAAACCCCATGATTTAGCAAAATCTCCAACTTTTCTGTGGATAAATTTAAAATTACCTCCTACGCTCAATCCTGGCAGTTTTAATTTTCTAGCATAAGAGAATAAAAAAGCATAATCTGCAGCTGTAAAAGTGGAAATGTTGTCGTAATTAATATTACCTGCATTATCAATTAGCTGGGTGGTGTTTGGTATGTCATCCACTGCAAATCGGATTACCGAAACACCGAACGTACTTTTTTCATCAATAGAATGTGCAATTCCTAAGTAGTCATATTTGGCAATTCCAGCGAAATATTCTGAATGCATCGCGCCAACTTCGAGCCATTTTTTGACATTGGTCAAACCTGCAGGATTCCAATAGCCTGAATTGACACTTCCCGTTTGAGCGACGACAGAATTGCCTAGCCCCAAAGCATCTGCACCAATGCCTATTGCCAAAAACTCATTGGAATATTTTGGTGCTAAAGTCCCTTCTTGAGAATGAACTTTAATAAAAGCACAAAGAAAAAGTATAGTTAATATTTGTTTCACAATAAAAGTGGTTTAAATGAAAAATTTACTGATATAAACTGCAACTTTAGAATAAAATTGTACAAACTATAATTTCCAGTAAAAATCATTTTGAGTTAAAGATAATTCAATTTTTAAAGTAATATAATTTTTTCAGGCTTTCAATTTTATTCAGCAGGCCAGTATGGAAAGCTAAATCAGGGAATAAATTTAAAAAAAAATACGGCTTCTTTTTTTAATATAAGAATATTTGATGTGATTTGAATCTTAAAATTAGCAACTTTTGTTGTGCAAACCAACTCGATTTTATTACTTTGCGCTACCAAAAATTAACAAAAAAAAAGTCAATGTTCAATATCCCGAATTTATTTACTGCAGCAAATTTAATATGTGGCGTAGTTTCCATCCTTTTAACCTTGGCTGGTAGAATTGATTTAGCGCCATTTGTGATTTTTTTAGGTGCCTTTTTTGATTTTTTCGACGGATTTTTAGCTCGCAAATTGAACGTCAGCAGCGAAATGGGCAAACAATTGGATTCTTTGGCTGACATGGTAACTTTTGGTGTCGCACCTGGTTTATTGATGCTTGTTGTAATTGTAACCACAATTTATATTGATGGTCCATTTTTCACAAAAGATTTTGCTTCTCATGTGCATTTTCAACTTCAAAATTGGATGAATGCAGTTTTTTACGGTGTTCCAAATTCTATGGACGCATCCATCAAATACTTACCATTTGTAGGATTGTTTATCCCTTTTATGTCGATGTTTCGATTAGCAAAATTCAACTTGGATGAAAGACAATCAGATGCGTTTATAGGCTTGCCAACGCCACTGAATACTTTGTTTTTTACTTTTTTCCCGTTAATCCTATGGACAGAATTTGAAGTTTGGAAATACGATGAGGGGATTTTTGGATACCTGTTTAATCCTTATTTCATGTGCGTTTTAATTGTTTTAATGAGTCTTTTGTTGGTGTCGGAATTGCCGCTTTTTTCCTTAAAATTTAAACACTTTAAATGGAGGGGTAATGAAATGCGATTTAGCTTTTTGTTAACAAGTGCAATATTAATTGCCGTTCTGCTTGTTTGGTCAATACCTTTAATTGTATTTTTGCACCTGATTTTATCTATAATTGACAACAAATTATCAAAAAAAACAAAAAATGAAGTTCAAAGCTGAGATTGATGTAATGCCGTTAGATGCTCTTTTAAACCCACAAGGAAAGGCGGTCACAAATAGCATGAAAAATATTGGGTTATCTGAAATAGATGGCGTTAGAATTGGTCGCCATGTTCGATTGTTTGTTGAGGCAGAATCCCAGGATATTGCGGAACATAAAGTTGAAGAGGCGTGCAAAAAATTATTGGCCAATCAAATAATGGAGAGCTATACGTTTACGATTTCCATTGTCTAAGTTTTAATTAGCTGTAATTTTTGTGACCGGAAAAAGTAGTGTTGGATGCGCGTTTTCAGCAGAAGGTTCTCGCCTCTTTCAAACATTTAATCCTGTTAAGAATAAAAGTAATCCAACGATATTCATAGAAGCTACTGCGGAGGAGGTCGATAGGGCTGTAGATCTCGCACAAGAAGCTTTTTCAATTTTACCAACAATTTCAACAGCGCAAAAAGCGGATTTTTTAGAAGAAATTTTTCGGCAAATTCTGATTGTCGGTGATGAATTGTTGGATTGCTTCGTTTCCGAAACTGGATTAACAGTAGAAAGAGCTATCGCAGAGCGCACGCGTATGTCAAAGCAACTTCACTCTTTTGCTGATTTAGTGCGCAATAATACTTGGAGGGAACCTTCTATCGATGCTGGTGATATACAACGAAACCCAAAAAAACCGGATTTACGAAAAATGTTGGTTGGTATCGGACCGGTTGTCGTTTTTGGCGCTAGTAATTTCCCTTTTGCTTATTCAACTGCTGGTGGCGACACCATTTCCGCATTTGCGGCAGGATGTCCTGTAATTGTAAAATCGCATCCTTTGCATGCTGGAACAGGAGAATTGGTTGCGAATGCAATAGTTGCAGCCGCATTAAAAACTGGAATGCCAAAAGGTATTTTTTCGAATTTAAATGCGATAGGTCTAGAAGTGGGGAAACAACTGGTATTGCACCCCAAGATAAAAGCGGTTGGTTTTACTGGAAGTATTTCTGGCGGTAGAGCCTTGTTTGATTTGGCAAATAGCAGAATGGAACCGATTCCTGTATTTGCCGAAATGGGAAGTGTAAATCCTGTGGTGATTTTACCCGAAACTCTCGCTGAAAATAATGAAAACTGGAGCGATTTACTCGCCGATTCCATTACTTCTGGCGTTGGACAATTTTGCACAAATCCTGGTTTGTTGTTACTGCTGGAATCTCTCGAAACAACAATTTTTTTAGAAACATTGGTAACTAAAGTTCTAACAACAGAAGCCGCTCCGATGCTGCACACTTCTATTATCGAAAAATTCGAAAGTGCCAAACAAGCAGCGTGTTCTGTTCCTTTTATTTCTATAAATGAGCAAAAGGGAGAAATTCCTGTCAACGCTGTCCGACAAACCATTTTAACGGTAAATGCGGCGGTTTTTAAATCCAATCCAATTTTGCAGGATGAAGTATTTGGTCCGTTTACACTTGTTGTAATTTGCAAGAACTTAAACGAATTAGAGGATTCAGTCGCAGTTTTAAAAGGGCAACTCACAGGAACAATTATGGGTTCCGTTGAAAATAGTAAGAAATACAACAGCATATTTACTACTTTGCATCAAAAAGTTGGAAGATTGATTTTTAATGAAGTTCCTACTGGAGTTGAAGTTTGTTCGTCGATGCACCATGGAGGGCCTTATCCTGCAACAACGGACAGCAGATATACGGCAGTTGGAACCGACGCAATCAAACGCTTCGCAAGACCAATAGTTTATCAGAACTTTCCAGAAGAACTTCTTCCCGAAATACTGCGAGATGAGAATAGAACGAAAATAGAAAGACGAATTAATGGTGAACGGACAAAAAGGGCAGTTCATGGATAAAAACTATAAAATAGACGAATTCATTATTCATACTCCAAATCTATTTTTACATTTGTTAAATATAAAGAAATAAGCATATGGCAGAAAGCAGCGAAACAACAGGAAAAAAAGGTAATGGTGCATTTATTGCGATAATCCTCGTATTATTGGTTGGACTAGCTATATTGGCTACGATGTGGTCAAGTAAAAACAGTCAATTAAATGATTGTTCCAATGAAAATAAGCTGTTGAAATCAGATATGGCCGGAATGGATCAAATGATGGAAGGATATGTTGGAAATCTTTCAAGTGATTTGAAAACAGACTTTCAAAATATGTTAAAAACCTACGATGCTTTAATCCAGAAGGATGAAAGCAAGGCAGATTCGCTTAATATTCAGAAAGACAAGATTCAAAAGCTCATCAATGAGATTAATACTAATAAAAAAATGTCTGCGTCTCAATTGTTTCAATTAAGAAAAGAAAATGAAACATTGCGAAGTATAATGAAAAGCTACGTCATGCAGATTGATTCATTGAATACCTTGAATTTGAAATTGACTTCCGATTTGGATCAGACAACATCCAAGCTAACTTCAACTGCCGTTGAAAGAGATCAATACAAACAAGATGCAGAGGAGAAGGCTGAACAAGTTAAAAAAGGCTCTCGATTACAAGCCTATAACTTCCGTTCTGAAGGTCTGAAAATGAAGTTGAACAATACCACAGAGCCAACTAATCGTGCTAGAACGGTTGTTCAAATGCGTTCTTCTTTCACTATTTCTGAAAATCCAATTACAGCACCTGGAAAGAAATCTGTCTACATGCAAATCATCAATCCAGATGGGAAGACACTCCAGTCACGTTCTAGTAATACTATCACAACAGATCTAGGCACGATCGCTTTCTCAGACAAAAAAGAAATTGATTATCAAAATCAGCGCGTGGATCTTTCCATATTCTATGATTTAAAAGGAGAGGAAGTTTTAAAGGGAAATTATAAAGTGAAAATATACTGCGAAGGAATATTAATTGGAACAGATAGTTTTACATTGAAATAATTGAAGCAAGAAAATTATAATTAAACAGTGGGATTTCACCACAAATTTAGGTAGATGACAAATATATTTATTGCAAATCTTGATTGGGATATTACCTCAGAAGATTTAAAGACAACATTTTCTGCATTTGGTCCTGTAACCTATGCGCACGTTGTATTCGAAAAAGACACACGTCGATCAAAAGGTTTTGGTTATGTGGAAATGGAAGAGACAGATCATGCAATCAATGCAATTAATGCCTTGAATGGCATGGAAGTAAATGATCGAAAGTTGGATGTTAAAATTGCATCTCCAAAAGGAAATCGACCAATTCGTGCTGCTGTAGAAGAAAAAAAGCCCTTTGAAAAAAAGCCTTTCAATAAGGATGCTAAATTCAACAACAGGCCGCCAAGCTTTACTAAGAGAATGGATGTAAGTCAGGAAAGCAAAGAAGTCCGTCCAAGAAGAAGAATCGAAGATAAGTAAACCAAATTAAACTATGTTAGATGCAATTGATCAAGGTTTTGTTGATCACAAAATAGATGAAAAAGGAATCGCTACAATTGAATTCGGTCACCCACTAAGTAATTCGCTTCCTGGGAAAATCCTTCAAAAATTGGCAGACGTAATAACCGAATTGGGGGAAAACGATGCTGTGAAAGTTATCGTTTTGCGCTCCGCAGGTGAAAAGGCGTTTTGCGCAGGCGCGAGTTTTGATGAATTAATTTCTATTCAAGATTTGGAAACTGGACAAAAATTCTTTTCGGGTTTCGCGAAAGTTATCAATGCTTGCAGAAAAGCTCCTAAATTTATTATAGGCAGAATACACGGTAAAGCAGTTGGCGGCGGAGTTGGAATTGCTTCTTCCGTAGATTATTGTTTAGCAACGAAATTTGCAGACGTTAAATTATCTGAATTGGCAGTTGGAATTGGCCCATTTGTCGTTGGTCCAGCAGTAGAAAGAAAAATTGGATTGTCTGCGATGAGCGAACTTGCTATTAACGCAACAGAATGGCGATCTGCAAATTGGGCAACGGATAAGGGTTTGTACAATGCCGTTTTTGAATCCGTCGAAGCATTGGATACTGAAATAAATCGATTGGCAGAAAAACTTTCTGAATCCAACCCAGAAGCGATGGCGATGCTAAAAAAAGTGTTTTGGCAAGGTACAGAAAATTGGGATCAACTTCTAAGCGAAAGAGCAGGAATGAGCGGTAAACTCGTATTAAGTGATTTTACAGTTAATTCTATTCAAGCATTCAAACAAAAATAAAAAAGCACGCTTTGGAATGTGCCTAAATCACGCCATTTTTAAGTAATAAACGGATCGAATTAAACTCTTTGAATAGATTTAAATCTTTTTTTTAAAATTCGTTTGTTAATAAAGATAGAAATCATATCTTTGCACCCCCATTTTAGGGATATTGTCTTATTTTAATAAATGTAAAATTGTGGATACATTAAGTTACAGAACCGTTTCCGGTAACAAGCAGACTGCTAATAAAAAGTGGCTTGTTGTGGATGCTGAAGGCCAAACAGTTGGTCGTTTAGCGAGTAAGGTGGCGAAAATCATTCGTGGTAAACACAAAACGAATTTCACCCCTCATGCTGACTGCGGAGACAACGTTATCGTAATAAACGCTGAGAAAATTTCTTTCTCAGGAGCGAAACTTGTCAACAAAGAATATGTGCGTTACACCGGATATCCTGGTGGACAAAAGTTTACTTCTGCTCAAGACATGTTGAGAAAACATCCTGAGCGTTTGATTGAGAAAGCTGTTAAAGGTATGTTGCCGAAAAACACGCTCGGAAGAAGACTGTTTACAAACTTGAAGGTGTACGTTGGTACAGAGCACAAACAAGAGGCTCAAAAACCGGAAGTTTTTAATCTTGACACATTCAAATAAAAAGCATGGAAATAGTTAACACATTAGGAAGAAGAAAAACATCCGTTGCTCGAGTTTACCTTTCAAAAGGTACGGGTAAAGTGATCGTAAATAAGAAAGACTACAAAGAAGTTTTTCCAGTTGCTGTTCTTCAGTCGAAAATTGAACAACCATTTGCAATTACAAACACTATTGGTCAGTTTGACGTGAAAGTGAATGTTTTTGGTGGAGGTATCAACGGACAAGCAGAAGCGATTCGATTGGGAATCTCTAGAGCGCTTGTTGAAGTTGCTGAAGAAAACAAAACATTATTAAAAGGAGAAGGATTGATGACGCGTGATCCAAGAATGGTAGAACGTAAGAAACCAGGTCAGCCGAAAGCACGTAAGAAATTCCAATTCTCTAAACGTTAAAAAATATTTTAGCGGTTGTTTAGTACCCAAAACATCAAAGTACCCTTCGTTAATGTTCGAACCCTTTGTTTGTTGATGCACTAAAGGAATGTAAACAATTTAAAAAAAAGTAAAAATGTCAAAAGTTAGTTTTGAAAAATTATTAGAAGCAGGTGTTCACTTCGGTCACTTGAAAAGAAAATGGAACCCGGCAATGGCGCCGTATATCTTTGAAGAGAAAAAAGGTATCCACATTATCGACCTTAATAAGACAATAGCACATCTTGACCAAGCATGTGCGGCAATGAAGCAAATTGCAAAATCGGGTAAAAAGGTTCTTTTCGTAGCGACTAAAAAACAAGCGAAAGAGATTGTATCTCAAAAAGTAGCTGAAATCAATATGCCATTTGTGACAGAACGTTGGTCAGGTGGTATGTTAACAAATTTCCAAACAACGCGTAAATCTATTCGTAAAATGTCATCTATTGACAAAATGAGAACAGATGGTACGTGGGAAACATTGAACAAAAGAGAGCGTTTGTTTAAAACACGTCAACGTGAGAAATTAGAGAAGAACTTTGGTTCAATCGCGGATATGACGCGTCAGCCAGCTGCAATCTTTATCGTTGATATCTTGAAAGAACACATCGCCTTGAGTGAAGCTAAAAGATTGAACATCCCTACTTTTGCAATGGTAGACACGAATTCAAATCCTAAATTGGTAGACTTCCCAATTCCATCTAACGATGATGCAACTAAATCAATTACAATTGTTTTAGACGCAATTTGTGGAGCAATTAAAGAAGGATTAGACGATCGTAAGGTTTCTAAAGAATCTACGGATGAAGCTAAAGCGAATAAAGATGCAGCACCAGCGGTTGAGGAAACTCCAATCGTTGAAGCAGCAGCAGCTGCAGTAGTGGAAGTTGTAGAAGAAGTTTCTCCAATTGTGGAAGCAGTAGCTACAGAAGAAGAAGTTGTAGAAGAAGCAGCTCCAATCGAGGAAGCAGCAACTCCGAACGAGGAAGCAACAACAGAAGAAAAATAATTAATTAAATAAACTATTTCTCATGGCAATTACAGCTGCAGAGGTAAATAAATTACGCCAACAAACAGGTGCAGGCATGATGGACTGCAAAAATGCGTTGGTTGAAGCAAACGGAGATTTCGAAACAGCAATCGATTTATTACGTAAAAAAGGTCAAAAGATCGCCGCTAAACGTGGCGATAATGAAGCCAAAGAAGGATTGATTTTTGCACAAGCATCAGAAGATGGAACTGCAGGAGCTATTTTAACATTGAATTGTGAAACAGACTTCGTTGCTAAAAATGAAGGTTTCAGAAACTTTGTTCAATCCTTGGTTGATATTGCTTTAGCAAATATGCCTGCTTCTCTTGAAGATTTGAAAGCACTTCCTTACGATGCTAAATTGTCGGTAGATGAAAAATTAATCGAACAAATTGGCGTTTTAGGTGAAAAATTAGATTTGTCTAAATACGAAACATTGAAAGCTGGTAAAGTTGTAGCATACAACCACCCAGGTAACCAATTGGCAACTTTAGTTGCCTTGAATAGTGGTTCGGATGCTGCTGAAGATGCAGGGAAACAAGTTGCAATGCAAATTGCTGCAATGAATCCAATCGCTTTGGACAAAAACGGTGTTGATGATCGCACAATTGAAAGAGAAATTGAAGTTGGTAAGGACTTGGCTATCCAAGAAGGAAAACCAGCAGATATGGCAGAAAAAATTGCAATGGGTCGTTTGAATAAATTCTTTCAGGAGAATACATTGCTAAGTCAGCAGTTTGTTAGAGATAACAAAGTAACTGTTGAGCAATTCTTGAGCTCAACAGAAAAAGACTTGACAGTTGTAGACTTTAAGCGTTTTTCTTTAAGCTAAGCACACAAAAAAATATATAAAGGCTATCGAATTTCGATAGCCTTTTTTATGAAATAAATAATTTTTACGAAGCATACAGTTTTTTTTCTTGTTAGCAAATTCTGTATATTTGTTTGCCAAAATCCATAAATATGAAATACAAACGCATTCTCCTAAAATTAAGTGGTGAATCTCTAATGGGAGATAAACAATTCGGAATTGATAACAAACGATTGGCAGTATATGCTACTCAGATCAAAGAAATTCATGATTTGGGAGTAGAAATTGCAATTGTAATTGGTGGTGGAAATATTTTTCGCGGAGTGCAAGCTGAAGAAGGTGGAATGGATAGAACCCATGGCGATTATATGGGGATGTTGGCGACAATGATTAATTCAATGGCGTTACAATCTTCGTTGGAATCTGCTGGAATTAAAACGCGTTTGCAATCCGCAATCGAGATGAAGGAAATTGCAGAACCGTATGTGCGAAGACGCGCAATGCGCCATTTAGAAAAAGGCCGTGTCGTTATTTTTGGCGCTGGAACTGGGAATCCTTTTTTTACAACCGATTCTGCAGCTTCTCTTCGTGCAATCGAAATAAATGCTGAAGTTATTTTGAAAGGAACTAGAGTCGATGGAATATACACTGCAGATCCAGAAAAAGATCCTACGGCAACCAAATACGATGTAATCACCTTTGACGATGTTTATGCTAATGGTTTAAATGTAATGGATATGACGGCTTTTACGCTTTGTAAGGAAAACGACCTTCCGATTATTGTTTTCGATATGGATACGCCAGGAAATTTGAAGAAATTATTAGACGGTGAACAAGTGGGAACAATCGTTCGTAACTAGAAATTAGTATTTTTGAGCAAAATCTTTACGCATGACAGAGGAATTACAAATGATTTACGATGAATTTAAAGCTTCTAACACAAAGTCTTTAGTTCACTTGGATACAGAATTAATTAAAATTAGAGCAGGAAAAGCTACTCCAGCGATGCTCAATGGTGTGATGGTTGATTATTATGGTACACCAACTGCTATTCAGCAAGTCGCAAATATTTCTACGATGGATGCACGCACAATAACCGTACAACCTTGGGAGAAATCAATGCTAAATGAAATCGCTAAAGGGATAATAAATTCAAATCTAGGATTTGCGCCACAAAATAATGGTGAAATTCTAATTATTTCCGTTCCCTTGCTCACAGAAGAAAGAAGAAAAGATTTAGTTAAAAAAGCAAAGGCGGAAGCTGAATTTGCAAAAGTAGCCGTTCGAAATAATCGCAAAGAATCTATCGATATGATCAAGGATCTCAAAAATGACGGATTATCTGAGGATATGGCGAAAGATGCTGAAAATGAGATTCAAACAATTACCAACCAATTTATTAAAAAAATAGAGGAACTCGTTGAAGTGAAGGACAAGGAGATTATGACAATTTAATATTTAGATTGCTTTTAGGCTCATATCCAAACTTTTTGCGCTATGGGTTAATGCGCCGACAGATATGAACTGAACTCCGGTTTCCGCAAATGAACGAATGGTCTCAATTGTAATTCCTCCAGAAGCTTCTGTTTCGTATTGCTTTGGAATTATTTTTAGTGCCTCTCTAATTTCATCCGGTGTGAAATTATCTAGCATGATTCGGTCTACCATGCCAACTTCTAGAACTTCTTTTAATTCTTGTAAGTTGCGCACTTCAATTTCAATTTTTAGATTTTTCTTCTGCGACTTTAAATAATCGTTTGCTCGAAGTATTGCAAGACGAATTCCGCCGGCGTAATCAATATGATTATCTTTTAGCATCAGCATGTCAAATAGCCCAAAACGATGGTTGTGTCCTCCGCCGATCCGTACAGCCCATTTTTCAAGAATTCGAATTCCAGGTGTTGTTTTTCGAGTATCTAATAATTTTGTTACACAACCTTCAATACAAGAAACGATTTTGTTGGTTTGTGTTGCAATTCCACTCATACGCTGCATGCAATTTAAAACAAGGCGCTCTGTCGTCAAAATGGATCTAGAACTGCCAGAAACAATAAATGCAATGTCTCCAGATTTAACAGCCGCTCCATCCTTCAGGAAAATTTCTATTTGCAAAGAAGGGTCAAATCGTTTGAAGATGATTTCCGCTAATTCTATTCCAGCTAAAACCCCATCTTCCTTAATAAGCAGTTGTGCTTTGCCAATTGCGGATTCAGGAACACACGAAATTGTAGAATGGTCTCCATCACCAATATCTTCTCGCAAGGCATTATCGATAAGTTCTAATATCATAGGGCAAATATACAAATTGAAGACATTAATCTTGTTCAAAATTAGGTTTCTATTGAACTTGCCTATCTATTTGAAATTATTAAAGTAGAATAAAAACAAAAAAATTAGGTCTTCTCAATGGTTAAACTTTCCATTTTGAAATCGCTATTAATTTTTTTGAAATGAATTGTAACACGAAAACTTTCTAGTTTACTTTCATAATTGCCAATTGCAAAAGAGCCATCCGATGTCTCTTTTCCCTTGAAGATGAATTTGAAAGAGGAGCCCGGTTTTTTCGTAAAGAAATCTTTCAAAACCAAATTTGCTTGTGAGGCGCTGTAAGCTCCTTCTTTTCCGAGAACATTCAGTAAGATTTTATCTTTTCCTAGTCCAATAATACTAGCGGCATCATTAGATACAAATGCTTTTTCAATCGTTGAATAAGGAATTTCGCTTTGAATGTTTAAAGAAAGGAATATACTAGTGATAAAAACGTATAAAAAACTCATGAAATTATTTTTTCCTGTATAAGCAAAAATAGTGCCTTTTTTTACCTTTCGATTTAATTTCATATTCCCATCAATTGTTTTGAGACCAATTAATGTATTTATTACAATTTTCGTGTCAAAAAAAGCGGCTTAAAAATCTTACATCATGCATTGTTACTATTTTTGCACGGTGAAAGTTAAATTTATTTGTATTGGTAAAACTGGAAAACCTTTTTTAGAAGAAGGGGAAAGTGAATATTTGAAGCGTTTAAAGCATTATTTACCAGTTGAAAAATTGGAGATTCCTGATTTAAAAAACGCAAAAAATTTGACGGTTGAGCAAATTAGAGAGCAGGAGGGAAGGGAGATAATTTCAAAAATGCAACCTGGCGACCAATTGATCTTATTGGATGAAAATGGTACTCAATTTACCTCTCTCGAATTCGCCCAATTTTTCCAACAAAAATTCAACGCTGGTGGGAAAACAATCGTATTTGTTGTTGGTGGAGCCTACGGATTTTCTGCGGAGGTTTATTCCTTGGCAACGGGAAAAATAAGTTTGTCTAAAATGACATTTTCTCACCAAATGGTACGGATGATTTTCTTTGAACAACTCTATCGTGCAATGACTATTTTGAAAGGTGAACCATACCATCATTCCGATTGAGAAATCATAATTCATAATTCGTTGGCAAAACTGGATTTTTTTTGGATTTACTGTGCAGAAAGTAAAGCAGAATTCAAGTTAAATGAATTACCTTTATAAAAAACAAAAATAGTGTATCAGTCTGAATCTGTATCTTATCGAGGCTTTACTTTTTTTAGTCCATTAGACATTGGTTTATCAATATTAGGTGCCGTTATTCTGTTTATGTTTATATACACAAAAAGGCAACGCAACAAAGACATAGATTACTACAAATACTTGATTCCAGCTTTTTTATTTAAAATTTTGTTTGCATTAATTAATACGCTATTCTATATTATAGTTTATGAAGGTGGCGGAGATTCAATCTATTATTTTGAAGCTGCATTAAAACTCAATAATTTGTTTTGGGTAAATACGTATGGATATTTTCAAGAATTATTTCAAAGTCCCGAGGTTCGAAATTTATATAAAAATTTTAATATAGAAACTGGTTATCCACCAAGATGGATTTACGATGAAGAAGAAGGGTTTTTCATTTCCAAAATAGCTTCTGTGTTCGCGTTTTTTACATTTAAGAGTTATATTTTAATGTCTTTAATTTTCGCATATATCACAACCCTTGCTTCTTGGCGATTATTCGAAATGATTAGAAGTTATAGATTACATTCTGATTGGCATACTGCTTTGGCTGTATTTTTTATTCCATCCCTTAGTTTTTGGTGCGCTGGTGTTTCCAAGGATACAGTGATTTTTGTTTCGGTTTGTTTTCTTCTATATAACCTAAATAAAATTATTAGTTTAAATAAAGATTCTTCTTTTCGAAATTGGTTGGTTATTTTCATTTGTATTTTTGTCTTATTACAAGTCCGCTCTTTTATGATTATTACGGTGTTTGTTCCTTTAGCATTAGCTTATTCAGCCCGTTTAACAAAGAAATTACATGACCAACCATTTCAAAGAAATGCAATAAAGTTTTTATTTGGGGTTGCCGGAATTACAGTAATTGTTCTGTTTTTTCAATCGGAACAGGCGCAAGAGTTCGCAACCGAAGCATCAGTCATTAGTCAAGATATGGCAACCAATCCAAACTATGGGACAAATAGATACGATCTTGGAATCACGGATTATTCCCCAGCGGGAATGGTAAAGGCATTACCAGTTTCGATAATTGCTGGATTTTTTCGCCCATACATTTGGGAAGCTTTGAGTGTTTCTTTAATACTAAATGGTATAGAAAGTGTTATGTTATTTTACTTTACCTTTCGGTTTATTGCTAATAAAAATATTTTTATCCGACTAAAGAGAATAGTATCCAACGAGTTTTTAGTTTTTGCGTTATATTTTTCAATAATTCTTGCTTATTTTGCTGGTTTTACATCCATTCTATTTGGTGTGTTAGTTCGATTTAAAGCACCTGTTCTACCTTTTCTTCTTCTTGTCTTGACGGCACATTATATTGATGAAAAGCGAAAACTGCCAGAGAATTAACAATTTTGCTTTTTATTATGCACAATTTTTAAATTAAATACACAAATGCAAAGAATAGTTATTGTCAATTATGGAATGGGAAATCTTAACTCGGTTAAGAAAAAACTGGATTCTTTGAAAGTTGACAGTGCCATCTCATCTAATGTAGAAGAGATTTTAGCAGCGGATAAACTTATTCTTCCGGGAGTTGGGCATTTTGCCAAAGCCATGGAAAACCTACAAAATTTGGGATTAATTGCTGCGTTGAACGAAGCCGTTTTAGTTCGCAAAACGCCTGTTCTTGGAATTTGTCTTGGAATGCAACTTATGT